>NZ_JBMKHT010000019.1:0-84938 GCF_049238165.1 Enterobacter cloacae complex sp. IR5422
GCCAAAATCAGCCACGAAGAGACGATTTTGGGCTGAAAATTGGAAAATTGAGCCACAGGACGTCGATAAAGGACGGTTTGGGGCGTCATATCGGGAGCTGCGGACCACTTAATCGCAACTTCCTTAAGTTAAGTGGTGTTTAAATGATTTATCCGGTAAATGTTTGGTGTAACAAAGTATTATATTTATTACATTTAGAATTAAGTTTACCATCCGATGAGCACCACAAAAAGAACTTTGAAATCATAAGGTTGAAATATTCATTTTAATAAATTGAATTTTCACCCTGCCTGTAATGTCCAATATCTCCACCTGAATTCCTTTCCTTAAAATAAGCTTAAGATGCTGTCTATTTCGGCGTTTTATTATTTAAATGCCGTTTACTTTTGCACGCCTACAATCCGCCTCATCAATCATAATGAGACGGTATTAATGAAGATGTTAATGATTACAGGCGTGACGGGGTTTCTGGGCGGTGCAGTACTGGAAAAAATTCTGACCAGCGATCAATCCGTAAAACTGCTTTTGCTCGCGCGTGCCAGCGATCCGCAGAGCGGGCTGGAGCGCGTGCTGGAGAACATGCGCAAGTTCAACGTTCCTGAGGACAAACTGGCCACTCTGAGCGTGGACAATATCCTCATTGGCGATCTCAGCCAGCCTGAAGCCTTCCTGAACGATCCGCGTCTGGACCAGGTCACGCATGTCGTGAACTGTGCAGCTGTTGCCTCATTTGGTAACAACCCGCTCATCTGGAAGGTCAACGTGGAAGGAACGCTGGCACTGGCGCGCCGCATGGAGCAGGTTTCAACGCTACAACGCTTCCTCCACGTGGGCACGGCAATGTCATGTACGCCGGAGCAGGATTCCCTGGTCGCCGAAAGCGCCGAATTCAGAGAGAATGCTGAACACCTGGTGGAATACACGTTTTCGAAGTCAACCATCGAACAACTGATGCGCCAGGAATGTCCGAACCTGCCGTTGCTCATCGCGCGTCCGTCCATCGTTGTCGGCCATACCCGCCACGGCTGCACGCCCTCGAGCAGTATTTTCTGGGTCTTCAGCATGGGCCTGATGCTGCAGAAGTTTATGTGCTCGATGGAGGACCGGATCGACGTTGTCCCGGTGGATTATTGCGCCGACGCGCTGTTAATGCTGCTCAACAGCAACGCGCGTCCGGGGGAAGTGGTACACATTTCGGCCGGAGAAGAGAACAGCGTTCGCTTTGCGGATATTGATAATGCGATGGCGCAGGCGCTGGAGAAAGCACCCGTCGGCGATAAGTACGCACAGGTCAGCTACGAAACGCTGGTCAGAATGCGCCGTGAACTGAAAACGATTTTTGGCCCGTGCAACGAACGTCTGATGCTGAGGGCCATGCGGTTATACGGTGCGTTTGCCACGCTTAACGTGCGATTCAGCAACGATAAGCTGCTGAGCATGGGGATGCCGAAGCCACCCCGGTTTACGGATTATATTGCCCGCTGCGTGCAAACCACCCGGGGGCTGACCATTCCGGAGCAAATGGCGGTCGATTTTAAATAGCCAAAAAAAATGCCAGTCATTCGACTGGCATTTTCATGTTAAGGCTTAAGCGATTATGCCTGGCCTTTGATCTCTTTACGACCGTTGTATGGTGCTTTTTCGCCCAGCGCTTCTTCGATACGAATCAGCTGGTTGTATTTAGCAACACGGTCAGAACGGCTCATAGAACCGGTTTTGATCTGGCCAGCAGCGGTACCCACAGCCAGGTCAGCGATGGTAGCGTCTTCAGTTTCGCCAGAACGGTGAGAGATAACCGCGGTGTAGCCAGCGTCTTTCGCCATTTTGATCGCAGCCAGCGTTTCGGTCAGAGAACCGATCTGGTTGAATTTGATCAGGATGGAGTTAACGATGCCTTTCTCGATACCTTCTTTCAGGATCTTGGTGTTGGTTACGAACAGGTCGTCACCCACCAGCTGGATTTTGTCGCCCAGTACTTTAGTCTGGTATGCGAAGCCAGCCCAGTCAGACTCGTCCAGACCGTCTTCGATAGACACGATTGGGTACTGTTTGGTCAGGTCTTCCAGGAAGTGAGTGAACTCTTCGGAGGTGAACGCTTTGTTGCCTTCGCCAGCCAGAACGTATTTACCGTCTTTGTAGAATTCAGATGCTGCACAGTCCATCGCCAGGGTGATGTCTTTGCCCAGCTCGTAGCCCGCTGCTTTTACCGCTTCTGCGATAACAGCCAGTGCTTCTGCGTTAGAACCCAGGTTTGGCGCATAGCCACCTTCGTCACCCACAGCCGTGTTCATACCTTTAGCTTTCAGAACTTTAGCCAGGTTGTGGAACACTTCAGAACCCATACGTACTGCTTCTTTCAGGGATTTCGCGCCAACTGGCTGAATCATGAATTCCTGAATATCAACGTTGTTGTCTGCGTGCTCACCACCGTTGATGATGTTCATCATTGGTACAGGCATGGAGTATTTGCCTGGGGTGCCGTTCAGTTCAGCGATGTGCTCGAACAGTGGCATACCTTTAGCCGCCGCAGCCGCTTTGGCGTTCGCCAGGGAAACGGCCAGGATTGCGTTCGCACCGAAGTTAGATTTGTTTTCAGTACCGTCCAGATCGATCATGATCTTGTCGATGCCAGCCTGATCTTTGGCATCTTTGCCAACGATAGCCTGAGCAATAGGACCGTTAACAGCGCCAACCGCTTTCAGTACGCCTTTGCCCATGAAACGGGATTTGTCGCCATCACGCAGTTCCAGCGCTTCGCGGGAACCGGTAGAAGCACCTGATGGAGCAGCTGCCATACCGACGAAACCACCTTCCAGATGAACTTCGGCTTCAACGGTCGGGTTACCACGGGAGTCGATGATTTCACGACCGATGACTTTAACGATTTTGGACATTAGATTTTCCTCAGTACAAGTTAAACTAAAACTCCAGACAAACAACGCGTACCAAAGGTACGCGTTGCCGTTCTAACTTTTTTTACTTCGCCTGACGCTTCTGGTAGTCGCTGGCGGCTTTTACGAAGCCTGCAAACAGCGGATGCCCGTCACGTGGCGTTGAAGTAAATTCCGGGTGGAACTGGCAGGCGACAAACCACGGATGGTTTGGCACTTCGATGATCTCGACTAACTGATCATCCCCGGAGCGGCCCGCAACACGCAGACCCGCAGCTTCAATTTGTTTCAACAGCATGTTGTTGACTTCATAGCGGTGACGATGGCGCTCGGTGATGACCGGCTCGCCGTACAGCTTGCGAACCACGCTATCGTCAGTCAGCTGGCAGGCCTGTGCGCCGAGACGCATAGTGCCACCCAGATCGCTCTTCTCGGTACGGACTTCGACGTTACCGTCTTCATCACGCCATTCAGTGATAAGCGCCACAACAGGGTACTTACAGTCTGGCACAAATTCCGTAGAGTTCGCGTTTTCCATTCCCGCTACGTTGCGCGCAAATTCGATCAGCGCAACCTGCATACCCAGACAGATGCCGAGGTATGGAATATTGTTTTCACGCGCATAACGCGCGGTGGCGATCTTGCCTTCTACACCACGGTAGCCGAAGCCGCCAGGGATAAGGATAGCATCCAGATCTTTCAGGATTTCAACGCCACGCGTTTCAACATCCTGCGAATCAATCAGCTTGATGTTCACGGAGACACGGTTCTTCAGACCACCGTGTTTCAGCGCTTCGATCACGGACTTATAGGCATCCGGCAGCTCGATGTACTTGCCGACCATACCGATAGTCACTTCGCCTGCCGGGTTGGCTTCTTCGTAAATAACCTGTTCCCATTCAGACAGGTTAGCTTCCGGACAGTTCAAGCTGAATCGTTTACAAATATAATCGTCCAGACCCTGTGATTTCAACAGGCCCGGGATTTTATAAATGGAATCGACATCTTTCATTGAAATAACGGCTTTTTCAGGCACGTTACAGAACAATGCAATTTTCGCACGTTCGTTCGCCGGAATGGCGCGATCGGAACGGCAAACCAGGATGTCAGGCTGAATACCGATAGAGAGCAGCTCTTTAACAGAGTGCTGGGTCGGTTTGGTTTTCACTTCACCTGCCGCCGCCATGTAAGGCACCAGCGTCAGGTGCATGAACAGCGCGTGTTCACGACCAATGTCTACCGCCAGCTGACGAATCGCTTCGAGGAACGGCAGGGATTCGATATCACCCACGGTACCGCCGATTTCAACCAGCACAACGTCATGCCCTTCGCCACCGGCAAGGACACGCTCTTTGATGGCGTTAGTGATGTGTGGGATAACCTGCACGGTCGCGCCCAGATAGTCACCACGGCGCTCTTTACGCAGAACGTCAGAGTAGATGCGGCCAGTCGTGAAGTTATTACGACGGGTCATTTTGGTACGAATGAAACGCTCGTAGTGGCCAAGATCCAGATCGGTTTCAGCGCCGTCTTCAGTAACGAACACTTCCCCGTGTTGGGTTGGGCTCATGGTGCCAGGATCGACGTTGATGTACGGATCCAGTTTCATCATGGTCACATTGAGGCCACGGGCTTCAAGAATGGCTGCGAGGGAGGCTGCGGCAATGCCTTTACCCAGAGAGGATACGACCCCGCCGGTCACAAAAATATAGTTCGTTGTCATGCTGAACCTGAGAAGTTAGGGTGAAACGATGGAATAACCAGGACGGGAAAGTAGTATACCCGAACACGGCGAGCGCCACAAACTTTCATTCTCCGTCTCCATTCCAGGCCATGACAAATATAAGGAGTGAGAAAATAGCCCCTTTTGGGTAAATGTTTTTGACGCAAATCAAGCGCTTGTCATTTAAAAAATCACACAAATTGCGCTTGATCGCAAAATTTCGTTAGAGATCAGATTCCTGGCGCTTTACTTCCTGCCAGACTTCTTCCATCGCGTCGAGGTCAATACCGCTCATTTCCAGGCCTCGCGAGGCGACAATCCGCTCCACTTCGCGAAAGCGGCGTTCGAACTTAAGGTTGGCTTTTTGCAGCGCCGTTTCCGCTTTTACACCCAGGTGGCGAGAAAGGTTGACGGTCGCAAACAGCAGATCGCCCATCTCTTCCTCAAGCTTTGCTTCATCCACCACCGCCTGCTGCGCTTCGTGCATCACCTCGTCAATCTCTTCGTGCACTTTATCCAGCACCGGGCCGAGGGAGGTCCAGTCAAACCCCACGGCGGAGCAGCGTTTCTGGATTTTGTGCGCGCGCATCAGCGCGGGCAGGCTCAGTGGAATGTCGTCCAGCGCGGAGTGCTGGGATTTTTCTGCCCGCTCGGCGCTTTTGATCTGCTCCCAGCGGGCCAGGACTTCGGTGCTGGTTCCTGCGGTAGCGTCACCGAAAATATGGGGATGACGGCGCTCAAGCTTGTCGCTGATGGCAGCGCAGATATCGTCAAATTTAAAGCGCCCCTCTTCCTGCGCCATCTGCGCGTAGAACACAACCTGGAAAAGCAGATCGCCCAGCTCGCCGCGCAGGTCGTCAAAATCTTCACGGGAAATCGCGTCCAGCACCTCGTAGGTCTCTTCAAGGGTGTACGGGGCGATGGTGGCGAAAGTCTGCTCTTTGTCCCACGGGCAGCCGTTTTCCGGGTCGCGCAGGCGTTTCATGATGCCGAGCAGGCGGTCGATTTGAGTCATAATACTGTCCTGATGAAAAAATGCCGGGTGGCGGCGTTGCCTTACCCGGCCTACGGAAGAGGATGTTTAGCCGCCGTGCAGACGACGCGCGTCAATCACATCCGGCACCTGGTTCAGCTTGCCAAGCACGCGGCCCAGCACCTGCAGGTTATAGATTTCGATGGTCATATCGATGGTGGCAAGCTGCTCGCGGGTATCGCTGCGGCTGGCGACGCCCAGCACGTTGACCTTCTCGTTGGCGAGAATGGTCGTGATGTCGCGCAGCAGGCCGCTGCGGTCGTTGGCAGTGACGCGCACCACCAGCGAGTAGCCGGCGGAGTAGCTCTCGCCCCAGACCGCTTCCACGATGCGCTCCGGCGCATGGGACTGCAGCTCGGCAAGCTGGTCGCAGTCGGAGCGGTGGATCGAGATCCCGCGCCCCTGGGTGATAAAGCCGACGATATCGTCGCCTGGAATTGGCTGACAGCAGCGGGCAATGTGGTGCATCAGGTTACCGACACCTTCGACCACCACGCGGCCGTTGTCTTTGCTGCGCTGCTGCGGCGCGTAGGTTTTCTGCTGCAGCTGCTTCAGCGCCGCCGCGTCCTGCTCTTCCGCGCTTGGCTTATTGAACTGCGCCTGCAGGAAGTTCACCATCTGATTCAGACGAATATCACCGCCGCCAATCGCCGCTAACAGCTCATCAAGCTCGTTGAAGTTGTAGCGCGGCAGCAGGAATTTCTCCGCCTCTTTCAGGCTGATCCCGATATGCTCCAGCTCGTCGTCAAGGATCTGGCGACCGGCAAGGATATTCTTGTCTCGATCCTGTTTACGGAACCAGGCGTGAATCTTCGAGCGCCCTCGGCTGGTGGTGACATACCCCAGGTTCGGGTTAAGCCAGTCCCGGCTCGGGTTCGGCTGCTTCTGGGTAATGATTTCAATCTGGTCGCCCATCTGCAGCTGATAGGTGAACGGTACGATACGCCCGCCAATTTTCGCCCCGATGCAGCGGTGCCCCACATCGCTATGGATGTGGTAGGCAAAATCGAGCGGCGTAGAGCCGGCCGGCAGGTCGACAACGTCCCCTTTCGGGGTAAAGACGTAGACGCGATCGTCAAAGACCTGGCTGCGCACTTCGTCGAGCATCTCGCCGGAATCGGCCATCTCTTCCTGCCACGCAATCAGCTTACGCAGCCAGGCAATGCGGTCTTCGTGGCCAGAACGCGCCCCGCCGGACGTGCCTTCTTTGTATTTCCAGTGCGCGGCAACGCCCAGCTCGGCGTCCTCGTGCATCTGTTTGGTGCGGATCTGAATCTCGACCGTTTTACCGCCAGGTCCAAGCACCACGGTATGGATTGACTGATAGCCGTTCGGTTTGGGGTTGGCGACATAGTCGTCAAACTCATCGGGCAGATGGCGGAAGTGCGTGTGCACTATCCCCAGCGCGGCGTAGCAGTCCTGCAGACGCTCCGCCACGATACGCACGGCGCGCACGTCAAACAGCTCGTCAAAGGCGAGGTGTTTCTTCTGCATTTTGCGCCAGATACTGTAGATGTGCTTTGGTCGACCGTAGACTTCAGCGCGCACGTTCTCTTCTTTCATCGCCTGGCGCAGGCCGCCGACAAATTCCTCGATATAGTGCTCGCGGTCGATGCGGCGCTCGTGCAGGAGTTTGGCAATCCGTTTGTATTCCGCCGGGTGCAGATAGCGGAAGCAGTAATCTTCCAGCTCCCACTTCAGCTGACCAATCCCCAGCCGGTTCGCCAGCGGCGCATAGATGTTCGTACACTCTTTGGCAGCCAGCACGCGCTCGTCTTCCGGCGCATCCTTCACCTCTCGCAGATGGGCAATACGCTCGGCCAGCTTGATGACCACGCAGCGGAAATCATCCACCATGGCCAGCAGCATCCGGCGAACGTTATCGACCTGCTCTGAGGAGACGGAATCCGTATGCGCGGCTTTGAGCTGACGAATGGCTGCCATATCGCGCACGCCGTGGATCAGCGCGACGACGGATTTTCCGACGCTGTCGCGCAGCACGTCTTCGCTGACCACGTCCGCATCCGCGAGGGGGAAGAGCAGCGCGGCCTGCAGCGTTTCGATGTCCATGTTCAGCATGGACAGGATTTCAACCATCTCCACGCCGCGCCACAGGAGAAGATCGGCGTCGGGATGCCCCTGCGTGGTGCGCAGACAATAGGCCCAGGTTTCGGTTAAGCGTTCACACGACTGCTGGCTGGAAATTCCCAGACTTGCGATCCATTTTTGTGGGTCAAACTCCCCAGCTTTATTGAGATGTGCACTTCTTACCGCAACCATTGTCCTCTCCTTTAGGGACCAGGGCCTGTCGAAGTCGACAAGCCAAACAAATTAGATGTGCTCGAACAACACCATCGATTCCAGATGCCCAGTGTGCGGGAACATGTCCAGCATTGCCAGACGCTGAATCTGGTAACCCGCGCTGAGCAGTGCCTCGCTGTCCCGGGCAAGCGTTGCCGGGTTACAGGAAACATAGACCACACGCTTTGGCGCGAGTTTAATAATATGTGCCATCACGCCCGGGGCACCGGCACGCGCCGGGTCGAGCAAAATTTTATCAAAGCCCTGCTTTGCCCACGGCTGTTGGGTGACATCGTCCTCAAGATTTTGATGAAAGAATGTCACATTTTGCAAGCCGTTCTGCCGCGCGTTCTCCTGCCCTTTCGCCACCAGCGCCTCAACGCCTTCCACGCCGACGACGCTGGCCGCTTCTTGCGCCAGCGGCAGCGTGAAGTTGCCCATTCCGCAGAACAGATCGAGCACCCGGTCGCTTTTCTGAACGTCCAGCCACGCCAGCGCTTTCGCCACCATCTGCTGGTTAACACCATCATTAACCTGAATGAAATCCCGCGGGCTGAACGTTAAGCGTAGCCCGTTTGACGCATACCAGGGCGCCTCACCGGTAACCTGTTCAAGTATCTCGCTTTGTGGTGCCAAGAAAAGCGCCAGGTCGTGGGAATGCGAAAAGCGTTCCAGTTTTTCGCGATCTTTCTTCGACAACGGCGCGGTATGGCGCAGCACCATCAGCGGGCCATTGTTTGCCATGACCAGTTCGACGTGCCCAAGATGGCGTACGCCGTCCAGCCCGGAGAGGCAGATGCGCACTTCCGGAAGCAATGCCTCAAGATGGGGCACCAAAATGGGGCACTGCTTCACGTCAACGATGTCGCTGGAGCCGGCCTTGCGAAACCCCATCTCCAGCCGCTCCGTTTTTGGCTGATAGCTGAGGCTCAGGCGCGCGCGACGACGATAGCCCCAGGGCTCATCGGCAACAATTTCGTTAACGTCATGTTTGAGCAGACGCGCCAGCGCGCGGCTTTTGCTTTTTTGCTGTAATTCTGTGCTCGCATGCTGTTGCTGGCAGCCGCCGCACACGCCAAAATGGGGGCAGCGGGGTGCCACACGCTCCGGGCTATCGCTGAGGCGACGCTTAACCTGCCCGCGCGCAAACTGGCGTTTATCTTCCGTCAGCGTAATTTCTGCTCGTTCTGCTGGCAGTAAACCTGTTATAAACAGAGCCTTACCATTGTGACGTGCCACTCCCTGGCCAAACGGATCGAGTTCCGTGGCCTCAACAGTGATGATTTGACGCGTCGTCACGCGTCGCTTTGCAGAGTAGAATTGCGCCATCGCAGAGATTTTTCTCACATAACCATAATTATCTTAATTGTCCCATAACGGAACGCCATGACCAACTACAGCCTGCGCGCGCGCATGATGATTTTGATCCTCGCCCCCACCGTTCTCATCGGTTTGCTGCTGAGTATCTTCTTTGTGGTGCACCGCTATAACGATTTGCAGCGACAGCTGGAAGATGCAGGCGCCAGCATTATCGAACCGCTTGCCGTCTCCAGCGAGTACGGCATGAACCTGCAAAACCGCGAATCCATTGGGCAGTTAATCAGCGTACTCCACCGCCGCCACTCGGACATCGTACGCGCCATTTCCGTTTACGACGAACATAACCGCCTGTTCGTCACCTCAAACTTTCATCTCGATCCGGCAGCACTGAAAATCCCGGACGGTACGCCGTTCCCGCGCCACCTCACCGTATTGCGGCGCGGCGATATCATGATCCTGCGCACGCCGATCGTGTCGGAAAGCTATTCCCCCGATGAGTCTGCGCAATCCGACGCCAAATCCAGCAATAATATGCTGGGATATGTGGCGCTGGAGCTGGATCTCAAGTCGGTCCGGCTACAGCAGTACAAAGAGATCTTCATTTCCGGCGTGATGATGCTGTTCTGCATCGGCATTGCGCTGATCTTCGGCTGGCGCCTGATGCGCGACGTGACGGGTCCCATCCGCAACATGGTTAACACGGTTGACCGCATTCGCCGGGGACAGCTCGACAGCCGTGTGGAAGGGTTTATGCTGGGCGAGCTGGATATGCTGAAAAACGGCATCAACTCGATGGCGATGTCGCTGGCGGCGTATCACGAAGAGATGCAGCACAACGTTGACCAGGCGACGTCCGACCTGCGCGAAACGCTGGAGCAGATGGAGATCCAGAACGTTGAGCTGGATCTGGCGAAAAAGCGCGCTCAGGAAGCGGCGCGTATTAAATCGGAATTCCTTGCCAATATGTCGCACGAGCTGCGCACGCCGCTCAATGGCGTGATCGGCTTTACCCGTCTGACCCTGAAAAGCGAGCTCAACCCCACTCAGCGGGATCACCTGCACACCATTGAACGCTCGGCCAACAACCTGCTGGCGATCATTAACGACGTGCTGGACTTCTCCAAGCTGGAAGCGGGCAAGCTGATCCTCGAGAGTATCCCCTTCCCGCTGCGCAGCACGCTGGATGAAGTGGTGACGCTGCTCGCGCACTCGTCGCACGACAAAGGCCTGGAGCTGACGCTTAACATTAAAAACGACGTGCCGGATAACGTTATTGGCGATCCGCTGCGCCTGCAGCAGGTCATAACCAACCTTGTCGGGAATGCCATTAAGTTCACCGAAAGCGGTAATATCGACATCCTGGTAGAGAAACGCTCGATCAGCAGCAATAAGGTCCAGATTGAAGTCCAGATCCGCGATACCGGCATCGGCATTCCGGAGCGCGACCAGTCGCGTCTGTTCCAGGCGTTCCGTCAGGCGGACGCCAGCATCTCCCGCCGTCATGGCGGTACCGGTCTGGGGCTGGTGATCACCCAGCGCCTGGTGAACGAGATGGGCGGCGATATCTCTTTCCACAGCCAGCCAAACCGCGGTTCAACCTTCTGGTTCCACATTAATCTGGACCTTAATCCGAACGTGCTGACCGATGGCCCGGTGACGGACTGCCTGAAAGGCAAGCGTCTGGCCTACGTTGAACCTAACGCTGCGGCGGCGCAGTGTACGCTCGACATCTTAAGCACCACGCCGCTGGAGGTGGTCTACAGCCCCACCTTCTCGGCGCTTGCCGTAGAGCATTACGATATTCTGCTGATGGGCATTCCGGTAACCTTCACCGGCGAGTTGACCATGCAGCAGGAGCGCCTGGCGAAAGCCGCGTCGATGACCGACTACCTGCTGCTGGCGCTGCCGTGCCATGGGCAGCTCAACGCGGAAGAACTGAAAAACGACGGCGCGGCCGCGTGCCTTTTGAAACCACTGACCGCAACCCGTTTGCTGCCAGCCCTCACGGAATATTGCCGTCTTAGCCAGCATGCCCTTCCGCTGATTAACGATGAGCAAAAATTGCCGATGAGCGTGATGGCGGTGGATGATAATCCGGCCAACCTGAAGCTCATTGGCGCATTGCTTGAGGACCAGGTTCAGCATGTGGAGCTGTGCACCAGCGGCGCGCAGGCGGTTGAACAGGCTAAGCAGATGCAGTTCGATTTAATCCTGATGGATATTCAGATGCCGGGCATGGACGGCATCCGGGCCTGCGAGCTGATCCACCAGTTGCCGCATCAGCAGCAAACGCCGGTTATTGCTGTCACCGCGCACGCGATGGCGGGCCAGAAGGAGAAGCTGCTGAGCGCCGGGATGAATGATTACCTGGCGAAGCCCATCGATGAAGAGAAACTTCATAGCCTGCTGTTGCGCTACAAGCCGGGTCATATTGGCGGAACGTACACGGTTTCCAGCGAGCAGGCTGAGATAAGCGTTAATCAGAACGCCACCTTTGACTGGCAGCTCGCGCTGCGCCAGGCGGCAGGTAAACCCGATTTGGCCCGCGACATGCTGCAAATGCTGGTCGCGTTTCTGCCGGAAATTCGCAACAAGGTGGAAGAGCAGCTGGTGGGTGAAAACCCGGAAGATCTGCTGGACGCAATCCACAAGCTGCACGGCAGCTGCGGGTACAGCGGCGTACCGCGGCTGAAAAACCTCTGTCAGCTTCTGGAGCAGCAGCTGCGTGCGGGCACGCCGGAATCGGAGCTTGAACCGGAGTTCCTGGAGCTGCTGGATGAAATGGATAACGTGACGCGCGAAGCGATGAAGGTGTTGGGGAGCTGAGGTAAAAGCCCGGTGGCGCTACGCTTGCCGGGCCTACAGGTGCACTAACGTAGGCCGGGTAAGGCGAAGCCGCCACCCGGCAATCACAGCTAAAATGCCTGCCCCACTTTCAGCACCGCCGCGATATTCCTTGCGGCCATCCTGACGTTCTCGCCGGCATTTTCCAGCGCGTCTTCCAGCGTGCAGATGGTGTAGATCACGCTAAACACGGCATCAATGCCGTGATCGTGTACCACGCCAACGTCCGCCGTCAGGCTGCCTGCAATGCCAATAACGGGTTTGTTAAAGCGTTTTGCCACCTTCGCCACCCCCACCGGGACTTTGCCGTGGATCGTCTGGCTGTCAATGCGGCCTTCCCCCGTGATCACCAGATCCGCATCGGCCACCTGGTCGGCCAGGTGTAGCGCATCGGTGACGATCTCAATGCCCTGGCGCAGCTGCGCGCCGCAAAAGGCGTAGAGCGCCGCGCCCATGCCCCCCGCCGCGCCGCCGCCAGCAAGGTTCAGCACGTCGATATCCAGATCCCGGGCAATGACGCTCGCATAGTGCGCAAGCGCATTGTCCAGGGTGACGATCATCTCGGGTGTGGCGCCCTTCTGCGGGCCGAATACCGCTGACGCGCCATCGTTCCCGGTAAGCGGATTGGTTACATCGCAGGCCACCTCAATCCGGCATTCCACCAGACGCTTGTCCAGCCCGCTCAGGTCGATACGCGCGAGTTTTCCCAGCTCGCCCCCGCCCTGCCCAAGAGGCTGTTCATTGTCGTCCAGCAGCTTCGCCCCCAGCGCCTGCACCATCCCTGCGCCGCCGTCGTTGGTAGCGCTGCCGCCAATGCCAATAATAATATGCTTAACGCCCACATCCAGCGCGTGACGAATCAGTTCGCCCGTGCCCCAGGAGGTGGTTTTCAGCGGATTACGCTGCGAAGGCGCAACCCGCTCCAGGCCGCTTGCCGCCGCCATTTCAATAAAGGCGCTCTGCTTATCTCCGGACAAGCCATAAAACCCCTCCACGCGCTCGCCCAGCGGGCCGGTCACCGGAACATGTACAATGCTTCCCTGCGTTGCCGCGATCATCGCCTCAACCGTCCCTTCGCCACCGTCCGCGACCGGCAGCTTCACGTAAACCGCCTCGGGAAAGATCTCGCGAAAACCACGTTCTATCGCTGTCGCAACCTCAAGCGCACTCAAACTTTCCTTATACGAGTCCGGTGCGATAACAATTTTCATAAGCCATCCTTACGCATAGTCGTTACGTTAAGCATACACCACGTAAAAGACCGCTCATGGGAGCGGTCCCAATGCGTTTATCGTACCATGCACGGGCGTTTATTGTCGAATGTCCAGTCAGGGATCAGATACTGCATCGCCATCGCATCGTCGCGCGCGCCCAGACCGTGTTTCTGATACAGCTCATGGGCCTTCATGACCTGATCCATATCCAGCTCAACCCCCAGCCCCGGCGTGGAAGGCACCTGCACCATGCCACCTTTGATCTCAAACGGCTGCTTAGTAAGACGCTGATTACCTTCCTGCCAGATCCAGTGGGTGTCGATAGCAGTGATCGTGCCCGGCGCAGCGGCGGCGACGTGCGTGAACATCGCCAGCGAGATATCGAAGTGGTTGTTGGAGTGCGAACCCCAGGTCAGGCCAAACTCATGGCACATCTGCGCCACGCGCACCGACCCCTGCATCGTCCAGAAGTGCGGGTCGGCCAGCGGAATATCGACTGACTGGAGGGATAAGGTGTGTCCCATCTGACGCCAGTCGGTCGCAATCATATTGGTCGCGGTCGGCAGCCCCGTAGCGCGACGGAATTCCGCCATCACTTCACGGCCAGAGAAGCCTTGCTCAGCCCCGCACGGGTCCTCCGCGTAGGCCAGCACGCCTTTCAGCTGCTTGCCGATCGCAATCGCTTCATCAAGGGACCAGGCCCCGTTCGGATCGAGCGTCACACGCGCCTGCGGGAAACGTTTTGCCAGCGCGGTGACGGCTTCCGCCTCTTCTTCCCCGGCCAGCACGCCGCCCTTCAGTTTGAAATCGTTGAAGCCATATTTTTCGTATGCCGCTTCCGCCAGGCGCACCACCGCATCCGGGGTCATTGCCTCGTCGTGGCGAAGCCGGTACCAGTCGCATTGTTCATCCGGCTGGCTCTGATACGGCAGTGGCGTCAGCTTGCGGTCGCCGACAAAGAACAGATAGCCCAGCATTTCCACTTCGCTGCGCTGCTGCCCCTCGCCCAGCAGCGACGCAACGTTAACGCCCAGATGCTGGCCCAGCAGATCCAGCATCGCGGCTTCAATGCCGGTCACCACGTGGATAGTGGTGCGCAGATCGAAGGTCTGCAGACCCCGGCCCCCGGCATCGCGATCGGCAAAGGTGTTACGCACGGTGTTGAGGACATTTTTGTACTCACCCAGCGTTTTGCCCACCACCAGCGGAATGGCGTCCTCCAGCGTTTTGCGGATCTTCTCCCCGCCCGGAATTTCACCCACGCCGGTATGGCCGGCATTGTCTTTGATGATGACAATGTTGCGCGTGAAGAACGGCGCGTGCGCGCCGCTCAGATTCATCAGCATGCTGTCATGGCCCGCAACCGGAATGATTTGCATGGAAGTGACGACAGGGGTCGTAAAAGTACTCATCGTGTAATCCTTTTATCAGTGACGTCCGAAAACAGGGCGCTTACGGTCAAATGTCCAGCCGGGAATAAGGTACTGCATCGGGCCCGCATCGTTTCGCGCGCCACCCGGCAATTTTTTATACGCCTCATGGGCTTTATGGATCCGATCCCAGTCCAGCTCCACGCCCAGGCCCGGCGCATCCGGTACGGCAATCTTGCCATTGATGATTTCCAGCGGATTTTTCGTCAGGCGGGCTTCGCCTTCCTGCCAAATCCAGTGCGTGTCGATGGCGGTCGGGTTACCCGGCGCAGCGGCGCCAACGTGGGTAAACATCGCCAGCGAAATATCAAAGTGATTGTTCGAATGACAGCCCCAGGTGAGTCCCCAGTCATCGCACAGCTGCGCCACGCGGACCGCGCCTGAGAGCGTCCAGAAGTGCGGGTCCGCCAGCGGAATGTCGACGGCGTTGAGCATCACCGCATGGCCCATTTCGCGCCAGTTCGTGGCGATCATATTGGTCGCCACCGGCAGCCCGGTGGCCCGACGGAACTCGGCCATGACTTCGCGGCCCGAGAAGCCCTGTTCCGCGCCGCAGGGGTCTTCCGCATAGGTCAGGACATCCCCCAGCCCTTTGCACAGGCTAATGGCTTCATCCAGCAGCCATGCGCCGTTGGGATCGACGGTGATCCGCGCATCCGGGAAGCGCTTTTTCAGCGCCCGGGCCGTTTCAATCTCCCGCTCGCCGGGCAGCACGCCGCCCTTCAGCTTGAAATCCTTAAAGCCGTAGCGATCCTGCGCCGCCTCGGCCAGCCGCACCACCGCGTCGCTGGAGAGCGCTTCCTGGTGGCGCAGGCGATACCAGTCGTGATCGCCCGTGGATCGAGCCAGATAGGGGAGATCGGTTTTATTGCGATCGCCAATGTAGAACAGATAGCCCAGCACGGTGACCGCATCGCGCTGTTTGCCGGGCCCCAGCAGCTCGCAGACCGGGACATTGAGCGCCTTACCCAGTAAATCGAGCAGAGCCGCTTCCAGTGCGGCGACCGCATTGACGCGCAGTTCAAACGTCCAGGCACCTTTACCGAACGTCTCAAAGTCTGCCGACTGGTTGCCCTTATGCACCCGCTGAACCACCCTGTTCAGACGGGCAATCTCCTGCCCCACGACCTGCGGAATGGCATCGACCAGCGTCTGGTAAATCACCTCTCCGCCAGGGGCCTCGCCCACGCCGGTATTCCCTGTGCTGTCTTTTAGCACGACGATATTACGGGTAAACCAGGCGTTATGGGCGCCGCCAATATTGAGCAGCATGCTGTCCTGTCCGGCCACCGGGATGACCTTCATCTCGGTGACGATAGGGCTCGATTGCGTTGTCATCAGCCACGCTCCGTAACAGGTTTAAGTTCGACGCGTTTGATATCCCCCACCAGCACCAGGTAACTCAGGACCGCCACCAGCGCATGCACACCCACGTAGATTAGCGCACCGTTGAACGAGCCGGTGGTACCGACGATGTAGCCGATAGCGATGGGCGTCACAATCCCGGAGATGTTGCCGAACATGTTGAACAGACCGCCGCTCAGGCCGCTGATCTCTTTCGGGGCCGTATCCGCCATTACCGCCCAGCCCAGCGCGCCAATGCCTTTGCCGAAGAAGGCCATCGCCATAAAGCCGATAATCATCCACTCGGCATTGACGTAGTTACAGAACACCATGGTCATGGAGAGCAGCATGCCGAGCACGATGGGCGTTTTACGCGCGATGTTCAGTGAACCCGTGCGGCGCATCAGCCAGTCGGAAATCACCCCGCCGAGCACGCCCCCCACGAAGCCACAGATGGCCGGGACCGAGGCAACAAACCCCGCTTTCAGAATCGACATGCCGCGTGCCTGCACGAGGTACACCGGGAACCAGGTGATGAAAAAGTAGGTCAAGGCGTTGATACAGTACTGGCCCAGATAGATCCCGATCATCATACGCGATCCGACAAGCTGCCTGATCTGCGCCCATTTCTGGCTGAACGGCACTTTCGCCGTCGAGGATTTCTGATCCATGTTGATCAGCGCGCCGCCTTCAGCGATGTACTCGAGCTCTTTTTTGTTTACGCCAGGGTGCAGGTTGGGTTCGTGGATCACTTTCAGCCAGATAAAGCTGATGACGATCCCGAGTCCGCCCATAAAGAAGAACACGTGCGACCAGCCCACCTCATGGGTTAGCCAGCCCATAATGGGCGCAAAGATCACCGTCGCGAAGTACTGTGCGGAGTTGAAAATCGCCACCGCCGTTCCCCTCTCCTGCGCCGGGAACCAGGCCGCCACAATGCGGCTGTTGCCCGGGAAGGAAGGCGCTTCCGCTAAGCCCACCAGGAAGCGCAGCGTGAAGAGCGCGACGATAATGCCGAAGCCGCTGAAGATATCGACGAAGCCCTGCAGCAGGGTAAAGGCAGACCAGATGAAGATGGACCAGAAGTAGACCCGTTTCGAGCCAAAGCGGTCGAGCAGCCAGCCGCCAGGAATTTGCCCGATGACGTAGGCCCACGAGAAGGCGGAGAAAACGTAACCCATGCCCACGGGATCAAGGCCGATATCTTTTGCCATTTCCGAGCCGGCAATCGACAGCGTGGCGCGGTCACCATAGTTAAAGGACGTGACGATAAACAGCATCACCACTATCCAGTAGCGGGCATTGGTGCGCTTTTCAGCGCTGCTCGCTGCGTGGCTTAATGAACTCATTGTTGCACTCCTGAAACATAGCTTTCGCCTGGTTCATTCTGTACAGCACCGGTAGGGTAAGCAGAATGAGATTGGTTTTTGTCGTTTTGGTACGGCCTGAAGCCGTTTTATCGTGACCGGAAAAGTATATGAAGGAGTGCCTCTTCACCTCACCGTGCAAAAACACAGTATTAAAGGGCGTGAGGGAGGTTGTTTAGGGCATAAGCCCAGAGGAGTGGAAGGTGGTTCACGGAAATGGCGTTTGGTGCGGAGTGTAATGCCGGGTGGCGGCTACGCCTGACCCGGCCTGGAAAACCCGTAGGCCCACGCAAGCGAAGCGCCGCCGGGCAGAGTGTTATTTGAGAAGTGAGGCCCAGTTCTCCACCCACGGGTTTGATTCGCTTTCTGGCTCCGGGTGCTCACCCGCATCAATCAGCAGCATCTCGCCGACGCGCTGGGCGCTCTGCTCCTGCAACAGCGCATCGAACTGCTTGCCGCCGCCGCAGAAGTTAGCGTAAGCGCTGTCGCCGAGGGCGATGATGCCGTAGCGAACGTCTGGCTGATAGCCAAGCTGGTCTTTAATGCCCTGGAACAGCGGCACGATGCTGTCCGGCAGATCGCCCTGCCCGGTAGTGGAGGTCACCACCAGAATGTATTTATCTTTATACTTTTCCCAGTCCGCCAGCTCCGGATCTTCATAGACCGTGGCTTTATGACCCTGGCTTGCCAGAATCGCCTCCGCCTCTTCCGCAACCAGCAGCGAGTTGCCGTACATTGTGCCGACAAAAATGCCTACTTCAGCCATGCTATTTTCCCATAGTGAATGCGCTTACTCTTCATCCTGAACGTTGCCCGATACAAACTCAACCCTTTCATTTTCGGGGAGTTGTCCCAGCCAGCCAAACTGTGACAGCGCCTGCATCCAGACGTCGTCCAGCCCCGCGCGGAGAGTCAGCGGCTCGCCGGTAAACGGGTGCATCAAGCTCAGCTCGCTTGCGTGTAACATCAGACGATGGCAGCCAAAGTGTTCGGCCGCGCTGCGGTTCTGGCGCAAATCACCGTGTTTGCTGTCGCCAATAATCGGGTGGCGCAGATGCGCAAGGTGGCGTCGCAGCTGGTGCTTGCGCCCGGTTTTGGGCAGAAGCTCAACCAGGCTGTAGCGTGTGGTCGGAAATTTGCTGGTGGCCACCGGCATTTCCGTCGTCGCCATGCCGCGATAATCCGTCACGGCCGGCTGCGGGCCTTTGTCATCCCGGGCAAATTTATCGCCGATTTTGTCCAGCTCCTCCACCAGCGGATAATCCAGGGTGGCGGACTCGGTCAGCCAACCACGCACGATCGCGTGGTAGCGCTTCTGGATCTGGTGCTGTTCGAACTGCTGAGCCAGCAGACGGCCAGCTTCGCTGGAAAGCCCCATCAGCAGCACGCCGGAGGTCGGCCTGTCGAGGCGATGGGCGGTAAACACATGCTGACCAATCTGGTCACGAACGGTCTGCATCACCACCACTTTCTCGTCGCGATCCAGCCAGCTGCGGTGCACCAGCCAGCCTGACGGTTTATTCACCGCCACCAGCCACTCGTCCTGATAGAGGATTTCCAGCGTCATGCATCTTCACCGGCAAACAGGGCATCCAGCTTTTCCAGTTCGACCAGCATGACGTCGCGCGCAGGGTGCGTCGCGTCGAGCGCCATTTCATAATAGGGAGAGACAGCAAACGCCTGCGGCAAGGGGTGCCCCCCCTCAAGCAGGGCGTGCATGCGCGGAATTAACACCCACTGCAGCCACTCGAAAGGCGCCAGCGTATCCAGGCAGAAAGGCTGGGTGCTGGTGAACGCTTCTGGCTGCGGCGCGGTCTCCTGCCACAGCTGATGTTGGCGCAAAAGGGCTTCGATGGCGTGCAACTGAGCACGAACGCTATCGTGTTGCGTCATAGTAACCTCAACTGAAAATGTGAACGGCGCGCAGCATAGCATTGCGAAAGGCAGAAATAAAAAAAGGGAGCACTGTAAAAACAGTGCTCCCGGTTCGTTCCGCAGCATTCCAGCTACAATTCGTGCTCCCTGCTCATCCGTGACAACTTTTCCTGAAGCCCGAAGGCCTGGTCATCCGTCTACCTTTCGCATCCTGCACACATCTTCCTGACGTGTTTGTTTCATCCTGAAACGTCCTGGCCTTCCTGACCCACCGACCATCCTGACCGGCTCTCGTTCTCCTTCCTGGAGGTGTCCCTTACGCATCCTGCGTTATCCACTTCGCTTCATCCAGAAGCCTTCCTGCTGCGCCATCCTGACGAGTCCTGTGTGAGAAACGCCATCATCCTGATGTTCGTTTCTCGTGTCGGCTTCCTGTCGACGGAGATAGAATCCGCTATTCCGCTTCGTCTTACAACCCACTCAGCCAGAGTTGTAAGACGCGGGGACTCCCTAAAAATAATAGGAGGAACAACTAATTCGTTGAAAAATAGAGTAATATTAATCTGAATTTAATGAGGTAATACTGAATGTTCCAGCGATCTCTCACAAACCTTGTAAGAGATCTCTCACACGCGCTGTAGCAGCATGGATTACAGAAGGGGCTCAAGTCGGGTGAGGAAATCCGCAAGAGAAGGGGCGAGAGTCTCGCGATTGCGGGTACCGATAGTCTCTTTAATCACTTCGCCTGACAGGTTACAGACGGAGATAACGTCCAGTTCGCTGTCCAGCGTGGCAATAAAGAGCGTCGGAGAAAGCTTAAGGCGCTTTTGCGTGACCAGATGACCAATCAGGTTTTCCTGAACACGCTGCAGATCGTCTTCGCTCCAGGTCTGCAACAGCGTCAGCGTCATGTCCGCAAAGCGCGCGGGCATATCCCCTGCAAACTGCGTGGCATAAAACGCATGAACCGCTGGTTGTACCACAATGTCCATTGCCCGTTCAACCGCATTTACATTCTGCTCGCCGTTATTCGGCTTCGGCTGCCAGATCACGTAATCATCAAGCGAAGAGATAATGCACGGCGAAGGGACGCCATATAAATCAGCACTTTGCGGCCACGTGCCCTGCTTTTCATGCCATGCGTCGCAGTAGCGGGTCGTGAAGGTAGTGAGGGCATTTGCAGTTTCGATGTCCACCGATTTCTCTCTTCTTGTCAGACAGGATAAACTCAGGCCATAAGTGTACCTGTAAAGTGGCTATGAAACATGTCTTACGAAAATCATCAGGCGTTAACCGGCTTAACGCTGGGTAAATCGACCGATTACCGCGATACCTACGATGCAAGCCTGCTGCAGGGCGTGCCGCGTAGCCTGAACCGCGATCCTCTGGGACTGCACGCGGACGCGCTGCCGTTCGTGGGTGGCGATATCTGGACGCTGTACGAACTCTCGTGGCTCAACGCGCGCGGCCTGCCGCAGGTGGCGGTGGGACACGTTGAGCTGGACTATGCCAGCGTGAATCTCGTCGAGTCCAAAAGCTTTAAGCTCTATCTCAACAGTTTTAACCAGACCAAATTCAACAGCTGGGACGACGTTCAGCGCACCCTGGAACGTGATTTAAGCGCCTGCGCGCAGGGTAAGGTGAGCGTTTCACTGTATCGCCTGCACGAGCTGGAAGGCCAGCCGGTCGCCCACTTCAACGGGACCTGCATCGACGATCAGGATATCGAGGTGGAGAATTATGAATTCAGCGCCGATTACCTCGAAAACGCGGCGAGCGGCAAGGTGGTTGAAGAGACGCTGGTGAGCCATCTCCTGAAATCCAACTGCCTGATTACCCACCAGCCGGACTGGGGCTCGGTGCAGATCCAGTATCGCGGGCCAAAAATCGACCGGGAAAAGCTGCTGCGCTACCTGGTGTCGTTCCGCCATCACAATGAATTCCACGAGCAGTGCGTGGAGCGCATCTTTAGCGATATCCAACGCTTCTGCCAGCCGGAAAAATTGAGCGTTTACGCGCGCTACACCCGCCGCGGCGGCTTGGACATCAACCCGTGGCGTACCAACACCGATTTTGTCCCGGCGACGGGCCGGCTGGTGCGTCAGTAATAAAAATATTTTCACAATATGCGCGGTATCTTCCGCGCTTTAGGTTGTGAAACGTCACGCGCCAGGGCTATTGTAATCAACAGGGAAAGACGATAATCGTCCCGTAAGGAGCTCACTTGATTACACATATTAGCCCGCTTGGCTCAATGGATATGTTGTCGCAGCTGGAAGTGGACATGCTTAAACGCACGGCCAGCAGCGATCTTTATCAACTGTTTCGTAACTGTTCACTTGCCGTTCTGAACTCCGGAAGCCTGACAGACAACAGTAAAGAACTGCTGTCCCGCTTCGAAAGCTTTGATATCAACGTGCTGCGCCGCGAGCGCGGCGTGAAGCTTGAAGTCATCAACCCGCCGGAAGAGGCGTTTGTCGACGGACGCATCATCCGTTCACTTCAGGCTAACCTGTTTGCCGTGCTGCGTGACATCCTGTTTGTTAACGGGCAGATCCACAACGCAGGCCGTTTCCAGCATCTCGACCTGGAAAGCTCGGTCCATATCACCAACCTGGTGTTCTCTATTTTGCGCAACGCCCGTGCCCTGCACGTGGGTGAAGCGCCGAACATGGTTGTCTGCTGGGGCGGTCACTCCATTAACGAAACCGAATACCTTTATGCGCGTCGGGTGGGCACCCAGCTTGGCCTGCGCGAGCTGAATATCTGTACCGGATGTGGTCCGGGTGCGATGGAAGCGCCAATGAAAGGTGCCGCAGTGGGTCACGCGCAGCAGCGCTACAAAGAGGGACGGTTTATCGGCATGACCGAGCCGTCCATCATCGCCGCTGAGCCACCTAACCCGCTGGTTAACGAGCTGATTATCATGCCGGATATCGAAAAACGTCTTGAAGCGTTTGTCCGTATCGCTCACGGCATCATCATCTTCCCGGGCGGCGTGGGGACAGCGGAAGAGCTGCTCTATCTGCTGGGTATTCTGATGAACCCGGCCAACAAAGATCAGGTCCTGCCGCTGATCCTGACCGGACCAAAAGAGAGCGCCGACTACTTCCGCGTGCTGGACGAGTTTATCGTGCACACGCTGGGTGAATCCGCGCGTCGTCACTATCGCATCATCATCGACGATGCTGCGGAAGTGGCGCGTCAGATGAAAAAAGCGATGCCGCTGGTGAAGGAGAACCGTCGCGATACCGGGGATGCCTACAGCTTTAACTGGTCAATCCGCATTGCGCCGGACCTGCAGATCCCGTTCGAGCCTTCACACGAGAACATGGCGAACCTGAAACTTTACCCGGATCAGCCGGTGGAAGTCCTGGCCGCCGATCTGCGTCGCGCCTTCTCCGGGATTGTGGCGGGCAACGTCAAAGAGGTCGGTATACGCGCCATTGAGCAGTACGGTCCGTACAAGATCCACGGCGATCCGGAGATGATGCGCCGCATGGATGACATGCTGCAGGGCTTTGTCGCCCAGCACCGCATGAAGCTGCCGGGCTCCGCCTATATTCCTTGCTACGAAATCTGCACATAACGCTTAGCGGCATCTCATCAAAGCCGGGTCGCCCTGTCGCGCGTTCCGGCTTTTTTTATTCCTGATGTAATTCATAGGCATCACTTATATCTTTTACAAAATCGCCACAAACGCAAACGATTACCTGTATTTTTCAACCGTAAATTATCAGCCTTAATCCAAATTACCTGCCAGAAAATACTAAAAACCCATTTCTTTACAGCGAAAGACACCTATATCAAGGGCCAGTCTTTCAGCGCACATGTCGTTGGTGGTAGCCTTCGCGCGCGTAAATTCTCTTTGATGTTTTTTTAACAGATAAATGGTCTAAAGATGCCCACATCATAAGTGGATTATTGCATTTGGGATCGCGATCACTGATAGATTCATAACGAGAATGTATCTTTCCGCCCGCCAATAGTTACGGGCGAAAATTATTAAAAAACCGTCACTGAACGAATTTCATATTACCGTCAGGCACTTTTTCATCGGATTTGACTAAAAACCTGACAATTTGCTTCCTCCAGGAGATACAGATGGAAACCACTCAAACCAGCACCGTTGCTTCGATTGAATCCCGAAGTGGTTGGCGCAAAACGGATACCATGTGGATGCTTGGCCTTTACGGCACGGCAATCGGCGCTGGTGTACTGTTCCTTCCTATCAACGCAGGCGTCGGCGGTCTGATTCCGCTGATCATTATGGCTATCATTGCTTTCCCGATGACCTTCTTTGCACACCGCGGTCTGACCCGCTTCGTGCTGTCCGGTAAAAACCCGGGCGAAGACATCACTGAAGTGGTTGAAGAGCATTTCGGCGTGGGCGCAGGTAAACTGATTACCCTGCTCTACTTCTTTGCGATTTACCCTATCCTGCTGGTTTACAGCGTGGCGATCACCAACACCGTTGAAAGCTTCATGCTGCACCAGCTGCACATGACGCCGCCACCGCGTGCCATCCTGTCTCTGATCCTGATTGTCGGCATGATGACCATCGTGCGCTTCGGTGAGCAGATGATTGTGAAAGCGATGAGCGTGCTGGTGTTCCCGTTTGTGGCCGCACTGATGCTGCTGGCCTGCTACCTGATCCCACAGTGGAACGGCGCAGCGCTGGAAACCCTGTCCCTGAGCAGCGCGTCTGCAACCGGTAACGGCCTGCTGATGACCCTGTGGCTGGCGATCCCGGTAATGGTCTTCTCCTTCAACCACTCCCCAATCATCTCCTCTTTCGCCGTGGCGAAACGTGAAGAGTACGGTAATGGCGCAGAGAAGAAGTGCTCCAGCATCCTGGCACGCGCTCACATCATGATGGTACTGACCGTTATGTTCTTCGTCTTCAGCTGCGTACTGAGCCTCTCCCCGGCGGACCTGGCGGCAGCGAAAGAGCAGAACATCTCAATTCTGTCTTACCTGGCGAACCACTTTAACGCACCGCTGATTGCGTGGATGGCACCGATCATCGCGATGATCGCCATCACCAAATCCTTCCTGGGCCACTACCTGGGCGCACGTGAAGGCTTCAACGGTATGGTGATCAAATCTCTGCGCGGTAAAGGCAAGAGCATTGAAATCAACAAGCTGAACAAAATCACTGCACTGTTCATGCTGCTCACCACCTGGGCGGTAGCGACGCTGAACCCAAGCATCCTGGGCATGATTGAAACCTTGGGCGGCCCGGTCATCGCGATGATTCTGTTCCTGATGCCGATGTACGCGATTCAGAAAGTCCCGGCTATGCGTAAGTACAGCGGTCATGTCAGCAACGTCTTTGTGGTTATCATGGGGCTTATCGCTATCTCTGCGATCTTCTACTCCCTGTACACCATGTTCTGATTCTCACCCGCGCCGTCCCCGGACGGCGCACACCCTCCTCTCTGACTGAAAGCAATGGACGCATCATGATTAGCGTATTCGATATCTTCAAAATCGGTATTGGTCCTTCCAGCTCTCACACCGTCGGACCGATGAAAGCCGGTAAGCAGTTCACGGATGACTTGATTGCACGCGGCATCCTGCACGACATCACCCGCGTGGTTGTCGATGTATACGGCTCACTTTCCCTGACCGGGAAAGGCCACCACACCGATATCGCCATTATCATGGGCCTGGCGGGAAACCTGCCGGACACCGTTGATATTGATGCGATCCCTGGCTTTATCCAGGACGTGAACACCCACGGGCGCCTGCTGCTGGCGAACGGCGAGCATGAGGTTGAATTCCCGGTTGACCACTGCATGAATTTCCATGCGGACAACCTGTCGCTACACGAAAACGGCATGCGCATTACCGCGCTGGCCGGCGACAAAGCGGTATACAGCCAGACTTACTACTCTATCGGCGGCGGTTTTATCGTCGACGAAGACCACTTTGGTCAAACCAGTACCTCTTCTGTCGAGGTGCCGTATCCGTACAAAACGGCGGCAGACCTCCAGCGCCACTGCCAGGAGACGGGACTTTCCCTCTCCGGTCTGATGATGAAAAACGAGCTGGCGCTGCACAGCAAAGAGGAGCTGGAACAGCACTTCGCTAACGTCTGGGAAGTGATGCGCGGCGGTATTGAGCGCGGGATCACCACCGAAGGCGTTCTGCCGGGCAAGCTTCGCGTACCGCGTCGTGCGGCAGCGCTGCGCCGTATGCTGGTAAGCACCGACAAAACGACTACGGACCCAATGGCCGTGGTGGACTGGATCAACATGTTCGCCCTGGCGGTAAACGAAGAAAACGCCGCAGGGGGCCGTGTGGTCACCGCGCCAACCAACGGTGCCTGCGGCATCGTTCCGGCCGTACTGGCGTACTACGACAAGTTTATCCGTGAAGTGAACGCGAACTCGCTGGCACGCTACCTGCTGGTGGCCAGTGCGATTGGTTCGCTGTATAAGATGAACGCCTCCATTTCCGGTGCGGAAGTGGGCTGTCAGGGTGAAGTCGGCGTGGCGTGCTCCATGGCGGCGGCAGGTCTGGCGGAGCTGTTAGGCGCAAGCCCGGCGCAGGTGTGCATCGCTGCGGAAATCGGCATGGAACACAACCTGGGGCTGACCTGCGATCCGGTTGCCGGACAGGTACAGGTTCCGTGCATCGAGCGTAACGCGATTGCCTCCGTGAAGGCGGTAAACGCGGCGCGTATGGCGCTGCGCCGCACCAGCGAACCGCGCGTCTGTCTCGATAAGGTTATCGAAACCATGTACGAAACGGGTAAAGATATGAACGCCAAATACCGCGAAACCTCTCGCGGCGGCCTGGCGATGAAGATCGTGACCTGCGATTAAGCCTCTCAGGAAGCCTCGTTTTGCGAGGCTTCTTCCTGTTTTCCCCACCATTCATAGTTTCACGCTGCTGACAGTGTTACCCTTCTTGCATGAGATAGAAGGGAGATTATCTGTGGCCGTTCATTTACTTATCGTCGATGCACTTAACCTGATTCGCCGTATCCATGCGGTACAGGGGACGCCCTGTAAAGACACCTGCCTGCACGCGCTGGAACAGCTTATCCGCCACAGCGAGCCCACCCACGCGGTCGCGGTTTTTGATGACGAAGCCCGCAACACGGGCTGGCGGCACCAGCGTCTGCCCGACTACAAAGCCGGACGCGCACCGATGCCGGACGATCTTCACGCCGAATTACCCATGCTGCGCGCCGCATTTGAACAGCGGGGCGTCCCCTGCTGGGGCGCACAGGGAAATGAAGCCGACGATCTCGCGGCCACCCTGGCCGTAAAGGTGGCGAGTGCCGGGCATCAGGCCACGATCGTTTCAACGGATAAAGGCTACTGCCAGCTGCTCTCCCCGACTATTCGCATTCGCGACTATTTTCAAAAACGCTGGCTGGACGCGCCGTTCATTGCCAGCGAGTTTGGCGTATCGCCTGAGCAATTGCCGGATTACTGGGGCCTGGCAGGCATCAGCAGCTCTAAAGTTCCGGGCGTGGCCGGTATTGGGCCGAAGAGCGCCGCGCAGTTGCTGACCGATTTTCAGAGTCTGGAGGGCATTTACGCCCGTCTGGACGAGGTGCCCGAAAAATGGCGCAAGAAGCTGGAGGCGCATAAAGAGATGGCGTTTATCTGCCGGGAAATCGCAACGCTACAGACGGATTTACAGCTGGACGGGAATTTACAGCAATTGCGCTTAGAACGTTAAAACGACTACAGGGTTTTTGTAGGCCCGGTAAGCGCAGCGCCACCGGGCAAAACAAAGTACGTGCTATCGCTCGTCGCGACGCCCGCCTACGGCCGCCCACCAGCGACGAATATGCACCGTCACCTCTTCGCGGTCGTGATACAGCTGACGCGCCTGGATCTCCACGTTAATCCCGTGTTCGTCCAGTTGCTCCTGAATGTAGGCCAGGTTCTGCGACACCTCCTCATAGCGCTTTTTCATCGGCAGCTTGAGGTTGAAAATGGTCTCGCGACACCAGCCGTTAACCAGCCAGGAGGCCATCAGCGCGGCCACTTTCGCCGGTTTCTCAACCATGTCGCACACCATCCATGAGATGTTGTTGCGGTTCGGGCGATAGCGGAAACCGTCTTCACGCAGCCAGGTGACCTGTCCGGTGTCCATCAGGCTTTGCGCCATTGGGCCGTTATCAACGGACGATACCCACATGTTGCGTTTCACCAGCTGATAGGTCCAGCCGCCCGGGCACGCGCCGAGATCGACAGCGTACATGCCGTTTGCCAGACGCTCATCCCACTCATCCGCCGGGATAAAGACGTGGAACGCCTCTTCCAGCTTCAGCGTAGAACGGCTTGGCGCATCGGCCGGGAAGCGCAAACGCGGGATGCCCATAAAGAAAGGAGAGTTGTTGGTGGTGTACGAGTAGCCCGTATAGCAGCAGCCCGGTGCAATAAAGAAGATATGCACCACCGGACGCTTCGGCGTTTCGTAGTTCGTCAGCACGCCCGCATCACGCAGCGCCGCGCGCAGCGGAACGGTGAACTTACGGCAGAACTTCATCAGCTCTTTACTTTCGTTGGTATCCGCCACTTCAACGCGCAGATCGCCGCCCTTCTCCACCACGCCCTGCAGCATGCCCACGATTGGCGTGATGCGGTCTTCCGGGGGAAGGTCTTTGAGCAGCTCACCCGCGACAAACATCTGGCGCGCAAAAATCAGCGAGCTGAACGGCAGCTCGCGCGCCAGCTTATCCGCATCTTCAGGCTGATAGCATTCGAATACCACATAGCCCGCGTTTTCTTTTACGCGGGCGAAGCCGAAGATTTCGCGCTTCGCCGCTTTATCGGTAATTTCCGCGGCGCACTCTTTCTCAAACCCCGGGCGACAATATAAAACAACCTTATTCATGAACAACGCCCTTGCGTTTCAGACGGATAGCTCCGATAAACATTAATACCCAACCCGCCAGGAAGCTGACGCCACCGACAGGTGTAACAAACGCCCACAGGCGTAAATGCGAAAGTGCCAGACAGTAAAGGCTGCCGCTGAAAAGCACCGTACCCAGCGCCAGAAAGACGCTGCTCCAGTAAAACCAGATGCTGATACGGCGCTGCATCGCCACCGCCAGCCCAAAGATTGCCAGCGTATGGAACGCCTGATATTCAAGGCCGGTCTGGATCCAGCCCATCTCTACAGCGCCCAACGACTTGCTTAAGACATGTGCGCCAAAGGCGCCCAGTGCAACAAAAATAAAGCCACTCACCGCGGCAAAAATCAGCATGAATCGGCTGGTCATGTTTAAGTCCTGAATTGATGCGTGCCCGGCACACAAACGTTATTGTTCATACCTGAAGCGGAATTTTTCTTGCTCGCTTGCCGCTTTCGCCAGTATCCACTGCCGGAAGGCGGCTATTTTACCCAGTTCTGCCTGACTGTCATGACAAACCAGATAAAACGCATTCTTGCTGACCAGTACATCATTAAAAGGGCAGACCAGGCGACCTGCCTCTATTTCGGACTGCGCCATGACGTTGTTCGCCAACGCCACGCCCTGCCCGTGAATGGCAGCCTGTAACACCATCGCACTGTGGCTAAAGATGGGTCCCTGCTGCACGTTTATATGTGTAAGACCTAATTGACGGGTATAAGTTTGCCAGTCGCGTCGAGAGGCATCATGCAAAAGCGTATGCTGCGCCAGGTCAGCGGGAGACTTCAGCGCTTTGTCGCCCGTTAACAGCAGAGGGGAACAGACCGGCAGGAGATATTCTGCGTATAATTTCTCAACACGCAAGCCCGGCCAGTTACCGCGCCCATAAAAAATCGCGACGTCCACGTCATCGGCCAGCTTGTCTTCCTGACGATCCACGGCCTGGATTCGAACGTCTATCCCCGGATAAGCTGAGTTAAAGCTTGAGAGTCTTGGCACCAGCCACTGAATGGCAAAACTGGGCAATAAACTGACAGTCAGAGCACCTTTTGCACTGCGGGCCTGTAGCTTACGCGTGGCTTCAGTAAGCTGCGAAAAAATCTCTTTAATATCCTGAAAATAGCTCTGCCCCTCTTCGGTCAACAGCAACGAGCGGTTGCGTCGACGAAACAGCTTAAGGCCCAGAAAATCCTCCAGAGACTTGATTTGGTGACTTACTGCGGCCTGTGTCACAAAAAGCTCATCGGCTGCGCGGGTGAAGCTCAGGTGACGTGCTGCTGCATCAAAAACACGTAATGCGTTGAGGGGGGGCAATCGCTTTGACATGGTTATATGGCTTAGATGTTAAAGGAATTTAACAAATAGGAAACAACGTTTAACCTATTAGTTTTTTTTATCTGAGCCATTATAATTTGTCCGTTGAGGAACTACCAGCAAATACCTATAGTGGCGGCACTTCCTGAGCCGGAACGAAGAGCTTTTTTCGGAATGCGTGTTCTGAAGGGCTTTTGGCTTACGGTTGTGATGTTGTGTTGTTGTGTTTGCAATTGGTCTGCGATTCAGACCACGGTAGCAACGCTACCAATTTTTCACTTCCTGTACATTTACCCTGTCTGTCCATAGTGATTAATGTAGCACCGCCAACTTGCGGTGCTTTTTTTTCGCCTGCGATCGGTTAATGCTCGATCTCTTTCATCTCTTTCACGTCCGTGCGGTTGATCTGCTGCTTGTTCCCGTTAGCATCTTTGTACGAAATCATCCCGGTATCGTTATCGGTTGTCGGTTTCCCTTCCGAAACGATGGAACGACCATCGTTAGTGTGCATCACGTAGTTGTTACCGGAACAGGCGCTCAGGGCAAAAGTAAACGCACAGGCAGAGATGATTGCAGCTGTCTTATTCATGATTATTCTCCTTTAGCAATTAATGCTATTCAAACCTCGATTTATAACAGGCTAAAACATCCGCCTAACACTATTTAGCATAACCTGCTTTTTTGGGGTCATGAGGATAAGCAGACAATTCTGATAGATATCAACCTCCTTGCCCTGCCGCGGAAATTGCGCGACGATCGTGATATTGAAATGAGGAATCCCATGAACGCTTTCAGTCCTGCGCAGTTCCGCGCACAGTTTCCGGCGCTGGCCGATGCCGGTATTTATCTGGACAGTGCCGCCACCGCCCTTAAGCCACAGGCGGTCATTGACGCCACGCAGCAGTTTTACAGCCTGAGCGCCGGGAACGTGCATCGCAGCCAGTTTGCCGAGGCGCAGCGATTAACCGCGCGCTACGAAGCCGCACGCGATCGCGTGGCGCACCTGATCAATGCCGAAAGCGGGAAAAATATCGTCTGGACGCGCGGCACCACCGAGGCCATCAATATGGTGGCCCAGTGCTACGCGCGCCCGCTGCTTCAGCCGGGCGATGAGATCGTCGTCAGCGAGGCGGAACATCACGCCAACCTGGTGCCGTGGCTGATGGTGGCCGAACAAACGGGTGCACGCGTGGTGAAGCTTCCGCTGGGCGCAGACCTTCTGCCCGATGTGGCCCGTCTCCCCGAGTTGATTACCCCTCGCAGCCGCATTCTGGCGCTTGGACAGATGTCTAACGTCACCGGTGGTTGCCCGGACCTGGCTCAGGCGATTCGCATCGCGCATGCCAACGGGATGGTGGTGATGGTCGACGGTGCGCAGGGCGTGGTGCATTTCCCCGCCGACGTGAAGGCGCTGGATATCGACTTCTATGCCTTCTCAGGACATAAGCTCTACGGGCCAACCGGTATTGGGGTGTTGTACGGCAAGCCGGAATTGCTGGCAAAAATGACCCCGTGGCTCGGGGGCGGCAAGATGATCGCTGAAGTGACTTTTGACGGTTTCAAAACGCAGGATTTGCCTTACCGCCTGGAAGCCGGTACGCCGAACGTGGCCGGCGTGATTGGCCTAAGCGCGGCGCTGGAGTGGCTGGCAGAAACAGACAGTGTTCAGGCTGAAAGCTGGAGCCGGGGGCTGGCGACGCTGGCAGAGGAAGAACTGAAAAAGCGCCCGGGTTTCCGCTCGTTCCGCGTTCAGGATTCAAGCCTGCTCGCCTTTGATTTTGTGGGCGTGCATCACAGCGACATGGTAACGCTGCTGGCGGGGTATGGCATCGCCCTGCGCGCCGGGCAGCACTGCGCGCAGCCGCTGCTGGCGGCGCTCGGCGTGAGCGGCACGCTGCGCGCCTCGTTCGCGCCCTATAACACACAAAGCGATGTTGACGCGCTGGTTGCCGCCGTCGACCGCGCGCTTGAAATACTGGTGGATTAATGACTCACGCTGCTTTAGCCGGACATCCGTTTGGCACCGTCATCACTGAAGAGACGTTAAAACAGACCTTTGCCCCGCTTTCACAGTGGGAAGATAAATATCGCCAGCTGATTCTTCTCGGTAAGCAGTTACCGACCCTCTCTGACGATCTCAAGGCGCAGGCGAAAGAGATTGCAGGCTGTGAAAATCGCGTCTGGCTGGGCGTGAGCGTTTCCGGTGAGAAGCTGCACTTCTTCGGCGACAGCGAAGGCCGCATCGTCCGGGGCCTGTTGGCCGTATTGTTGACGGCAGTGGAAGGGAAAAGCGCGGCGGAACTGCTGGCGCATTCGCCGCTGGCGTTATTTGATGAGCTGGGGCTGCGCGCGCAGCTCAGCGTCTCGCGCGGTCAGGGGTTGATCGCGCTCAACGACGCGGTACTGGACGCTGCACGTCAGGCTCAGGCCTGACGTTCCGCCCTCGCCATCATCTTCTTCAGGGCGTGAGACACCGCCACAAAGCCGAAGGAAGCGGTCACCATGGTGGCCGCGCCAAAGCCTGAGGCGCAATCCATTCTCTTTGGCCCTTCCGCCGTGCTTTTCATCGCACACACGGAGCCATCCGCCTGCGGATAGACCAGCGCTTCGGTCGAGAACACGCAGTCTACGCCCAGCTTGCCCTTGCTGTTCTTCACCACGTTGAAGTCGCTCTTCAGGCGTTCACGCAGCTTGGCGGCCAGTGGATCCTGAATGGTTTTCGCCAGATCGGCCACCTGAATCTGCGTAGGGTCGATTTGCCCGCCCGCGCCGCCGGTCGTCACCAGGGGAACCTTGTAACGACGACAGTAGGCGATCAGCGCCGCTTTTGGACGCACGCTGTCGATGGCGTCAATCACATAGCTGTAGCCTTTGCTCATGTATTCAGCGACGTTATCTGCCGTCACAAAATCATCAATCACCGTGACCCGACATTCCGGGTTAATCAGGCGGATACGTTCCGCCATGACCTCAGATTTTGCCAGGCCGACGCTATCACGCAGGGCGTGGATTTGACGGTTGGTGTTGGTGACGCACACGTCATCCATATCAATCAGCGTGATTGCGCCAATACCGGTTCTCGCCAGCGCTTCTGCGGCCCACGACCCCACACCACCAATGCCCACGACGCAGACGTGCGCATCCGCAAACAGCTGCAGGGCTTTTTCACCATAGAGACGTGCCGTGCCGCCAAAACGCTGGCGCCAGGCATCGCTGATTACCACAGACATAACACCTCAGATGTAAAAAGGGTGAGGTTCTCCTCACCCTGAACAGTAATCCGTATTGCGCTCAGAATACCACAATCAGCCGCTGAATACGTTTCCGGCACCCGGTGCCGCCTTAAGCACCCACACGCGTCCGTAGTGGTTATACCAGCCTGCGCGGTGGCCTGCATCCGGGCCAATGCCCTGATAGATATCGAAGTGCTGGCCTTTGATCGCGCCGCCAACGTCCAGCGCCACCATCAGACGCAGCTCATACTGGCCGTTGAACTTGCCGTTGTTGTCCAGCAGCGGGACCTCAGCCAGCAGCGTGGTGCCCGCAGGAATAATCGAACGATCCGATGCCACCGACGCACGGCCAATCAGCGGTACCGCACTCGCCCCTTTCACCGGCGCGAAGTTTTGCGGTTTAAAGAAGACGAACGACGGGTTCTGCTCCAGCAGCTCACGCACCTCGGCTTCGCTGTGCTTTTCGCCCCACTCGCGGATCGCCTGCATCGACATGTCTTCTTTCTTCACTTCGCCGCGGTCGATCAGCACCTTGCCAATACTGCGATAGGCGTGGCCGTTTTTACCGGAATAGCTGAAGAAGTTAAGCGGCGAGCCGTCGCCAAAATCAATATAGCCGCTGCCCTGAACGTCCATGATGAAGTTGTCCATCAGGGAGTTGCTGTAAGCAAGAACGTAGTTTTCGCTTAGCGCACCGGCGTAGATCTCAGCGCGCGACGGCAGACGGCCGCGTTTTGGCGGCATACGGTAGATAGGGTACTGGAACTCGCCCTGACGCGTGTGTCGCGCCTGGATAACCGGGGTGTAGTAGCCGGTAAACTGAACGTTGCCGTAGTTATCGGCCCCTTCCATCTGCCAGGCGTCGATACCAAACTGGCGCATGTTGCGCGTATCGCCGCCCGCGCGCAGCCAGTCCTGCACCGCGCTATAAACGTTGTTCTGTGCGCTGTACAGACGCGGTGACGCGTTGCGGATCTGGTAGACCTGCTCGGAGAAATCACCGGCATTGATCGGTGCGCCGACCGCATCAGGCTGATTAACTAAAGAGAAAGGCTGGGATAACTTCCCGTCTTTATACTGTTGACCGCGATCGGTCGGTTTGGAAGAACAGGCCGCAAGAATCGCTACCATTGCGCCCGCCATCAGATACTTCGCCCAACGTCCTTTCATTCTGTCTCGTCTTTAAGTTGCCCATTTCCGCGTGATGAAGATAACAAACCGCCAGGGCTAATGAAATGCGATCGCATGCCCTTTGGCAAATTTTGCGCAAAAAATAGTCCAAACAGCGCCATGTCGTTCAATTTGCATACAAAATCATGATAAATGTGAAAAAGGGGTTGCATCACAAGTCTATCCGAGTATAGTGCGCATCCACGGACGCGGGGTGGAGCAGCCTGGTAGCTCGTCGGGCTCATAACCCGAAGGTCGTCGGTTCAAATCCGGCCCCCGCAACCAATTAAAATTTGATGAAGTATCTTCTACGACTGTAGAAAGACGGACGCGGGGTGGAGCAGCCTGGTAGCTCGTCGGGCTCATAACCCGAAGGTCGTCGGTTCAAATCCGGCCCCCGCAACCAATCAAATTTGAAGAAGTAAGTTTCTGCGAGAGTAGAAAGACGGACGCGGGGTGGAGCAGCCTGGTAGCTCGTCGGGCTCATAACCCGAAGGTCGTCGGTTCAAATCCGGCCCCCGCAACCAACACTTCTAAAACAATAAACACCCTTAAGGGTGTTTTTTTGTATCTGTCATTTGTGAATTTGCCGGGCGTAAACCCGGCCAAAAGATCTACCCGCGCCGCGCCAGCGTCGCCCCGTCAGAGAAATACGCCCGTATCCCTGCCAGAATCGACTCCGCCACTTCCTGCTGGAATTTTGCCGTCTTGAGCTTACGCTCCTCTTCCACGTTACTGATAAACGCGGTTTCAACCAGGATGGACGGGATATCCGGCGCCTTGAGTACCGCAAATCCGGCCTGTTCAACGCTGTTCTTGTGCAGCTTATTGATGTTGCCCAGCTTGCCCAGCACCGCTTTACCAAACTTCAGGCTGTCGTTAATGGTCAGCGACTGCACCATGTCGAACATGGTGTGGTCAACGTAGCGGTCGCCGCTTTTGCTCACGCCACCGATCAGGTCCGAGGCGTTCTGGGTATCCGCCAGGTATCTTGCTGCGGTACTGGTCGCGCCTTTGGTTGAGAGCGCAAACACCGACGAGCCGCTTGGCTGGCGGCTGGTAAACGCATCCGCATGGATCGAGACGAACAAATCTGCGCGCTGCTTCTGCGCTTTCGCCACCCTGACCTTCAGCGGAATAAAGACGTCTTCATTACGCGTCATATAGGCGCGCATGTTGCCTTCTTTATCAATCAGCGCCTTCAGACGACGGGCAATTTGCAGAACCACGTCTTTTTCACGCGTGCGGTATTTCCCCACCGCACCGGAGTCTTCGCCGCCGTGGCCTGGATCGAGCATGATCACAATCGGACGATCGCGCCCTGCTTTCCCCGGCTGCGGACCGCTTTGCGCCGGCGGAACCTGACGCTGCAGATCGCCTTTGTTGTAATCTTCCAGCAGGGCAAGAAGTGGATCCTGAATATTCGTCGCATTGGCCGGGTAGAGATCCATCACCAGGCGCTCTTTGAACGTCGCGACAGGCGCCAGGGCAAACAGCTGCGGCTTCACGTTCTGCTTCAGTTCAAACACCATGCGCACGGTTTGCGGATCGAACTGCCCGACGCGCGCCGATTTAATAAACGGATCGTCGCCGCGGATCTGCGCCGCCATCCCTTTCAGCACGGAGTTGAGGTTAACGCCTTCGAGATCCACCACCACACGTTCCGGGTTGCTGAGGGCAAATTGCTTATATTTCAGCACGCGATTGGATTCGACCGTCACGCGCGTATAGGTCGACGATGGCCAGACGCGCACCGCCACGACCTGACTGGTGGCGGCAAGACCGACCTGACTGACGCTAAGCAACCACATTGCCCCGGCCCCTTTTAACAAACGGCGGCGGCTTATTGCTGAATTGGATCCCGACATGCTTCTCCCGAGCAAGAACACTGACTGATATACAAAATGTCCAGATTGACCGAAAACTTTAACGAATGACGCATAAACTGTCATCTATAAAAGGGTAAACAATCATACGCTAACGCACGGATTACTTATCATTTTCTGTGGGTCGCGGAAAATTTGCGCTTGCACACGCGGCCACAATCGAATAAAAATACAGAAATTACGAATAAACATTCATTAAGGGTTGTGCCATGGTGAAGGAACGTAGAACCGAACTGGTCCAGGGATTCCGCCATTCTGTTCCCTATATCAACGCCCATCGGGGAAAAACGTTTGTCATCATGCTTGGCGGCGAAGCCATTGAGCATGAAAATTTTTCCAGCATCGTCAATGACATTGGCCTGCTGCACAGCCTGGGGATCCGCCTGGTGGTGGTCTATGGCGCGCGCCCGCAGATCGACGCTAACCTGGCCGCTCACCACCACGAGCCGATTTACCACAAGCATACCCGCGTCACGGATGCCAAAACCCTTGAGCTGGTGAAGCAGGCGGCAGGTCTGCTGCAGCTGGATATCACCGCTCGCCTGTCCATGAGCCTGAACAACACGCCGCTGCAGGGCGCGCATATCAACGTCGTGAGCGGCAACTTCATCATTGCCCAGCCGCTCGGCGTGGACGATGGCGTGGATTACTGCCACAGCGGCCGCATTCGTCGTATTGATGAAGAAGCCATTCACCGCCAGCTGGACAGCGGTGCCATCGTGCTGATGGGCCCGGTCGCCGTTTCGGTGACCGGCGAAAGCTTCAACCTCACTTCAGAAGAGATCGCCACGCAGCTGGCGATCAAGCTGAAGGCGGAAAAAATGATTGGGTTCTGCTCCTCGCAGGGCGTCGTGAATGATGAAGGAACGATCGTGCCGGAACTCTTCCCGAATGAAGCCCAGGCCCGCGTGGAAGCGCTGGAAGCCGAAGGCGATTATCACTCCGGCACGGTCCGCTTCCTGCGTGGCGCCGTGAAGGCCTGCCGCAGCGGCGTGCGTCGTAGCCACCTGATCAGCTATCAGGAAGACGGCGCCCTGCTGCAGGAGTTGTTCTCCCGCGACGGTATTGGTACGCAGATTGTCATGGAGAGCGCGGAGCAGATCCGCCGCGCCACCATTAACGACATCGGCGGCATTCTGGAGCTGATCCGCCCGCTGGAACAGCAGGGTATTCTGGTGCGTCGTTCGCGCGAGCAGCTGGAGATGGAAATCGACAAATTCACCATTATTCAGCGCGATAACCTGACCATCGCCTGCGCCGCGCTCTATCCGTTCCCGGAAGAGAAGATCGGTGAAATGGCCTGCGTGGCGGTGCATCCTGATTACCGCAGCTCTTCACGCGGTGAAATGCTGCTTGAGCGCGTGGCGGCACAGGCGCGCCAGATGGGGCTGAGCAAGCTGTTCGTCCTGACGACGCGCAGCATTCACTGGTTCCAGGAGCGCGGGTTCACGCCGGTGGATATCGATTCTCTGCCGGAAACGAAGAAAGAGATGTACAACTATCAGCGCCGTTCAAAAGTGCTGATGGCGGACCTGGGATGATACGACGCCCTCACCGTGCGGCGAGGGCTTTCATTCAGAGGGACTCAAATATCGCGCCCAGCCCGCTCCGGCGTTCCGTGCGGGTGGCAATCGCCTGCACCAGCACGCGTTCATCGGTATACAGCGACAGGCGCTGACGCGCGCGCGTAATGGCGGTATAGATCAGCTCGCGGGTAATGACGGGGGAAAGCTGCGTGGGCAGGATCAGCGCCGCGTGGTTAAACTCGGAGCCCTGGGACTTATGCACCGTCATCGCCCAGGCGGTTTCATGCTCGGGCAAACGGCTGGGCTGGAAAGACTTCACGCTCCCGTCCGGCATCTGGAACCAGACGCGCAGCCCCTGGCCGCAGTCGAGCGCAATCCCGATATCCCCGTTAAACAACCCCAGCGCGCTGTCGTTGCGGGAAATCATCACCGGCCGCCCTTCATACCAGCGCGAATGCGGGGTGCGGTTTATTTTACGCTTTTGCACCAGCAGCTGTTCCAGCCTGTCGTTCAGGCCCCGGACACCAAAGGGACCTTCCCTCAGCGCACAGAGCAGCTGATATTCACCAAATGCGGCAATGACCTGCTCCGGCGAACGCTGCTGTTGTACGCCCGTCAGAAAGTGCTGATACCCCTGCAGGGCATCATCCAGCATCGCCTGATACTCTTCCCCGGTCTGCAGCGATTTTTTCTCAATATCCGTAAAGGTGCCGTCAAACACCGCAGTGGTTGTGCGCCGGTCGCCCCGGTTCACGGCCGCCGCAAGCTGGCCGATACCGGAATCGCTGCCGAAGCGGTAGCTTTTCTGCAGCAGACACAGGCTGTCGCGCAGTGCCCCTGCAAGCGAATGGTTTTCAGAGGTGAGCGAGCATCCGGTGAGACGGGCGAGCTCCTGAGCGCGTTCTGCGGTATATCCCAGGCTGGCATAGGTGCAGATATCGCCCAGCACAGCCCCCGCCTCCACGGAGGCAAGCTGGTCGCGATCGCCCAGGAAAATAACGCGCGCGTGCGGCGGTAGGGCATCAATCAAACGCGACATCATCGTCAGGTCAATCATCGACGCCTCATCCACCACCAGCACATCCAGGTGCAGGGGATTACCGGCATGGTAGCGCAAACGCTGGCTGCCGGGCTGAGCGCCAAGCAAACGGTGTAGCGTGCTGGCTTCGTTGGGGAAAAGCGCAAGCTGCTCCCCGGTAAGCGGCAGCTTTTGCAGCGCGCCGCCTAACGATTCCGTCAGACGCGCCGCCGCTTTACCGGTGGGGGCCGCCAGGCGAATACGGCACTTTTGCTCACCCGAGAGCTGAATCAGCGCGGCAAGCAGTTTTGCCACGGTTGTCGTTTTCCCGGTGCCCGGTCCGCCTGAAATCACCGAGATCCTACGCGTTAAGGCCACGGCTGCCGCCACTTTCTGCCAGTCTGTCGCCTCGTCAGAGGAAAACAGCGCATCCAGCGTTTGCCGGAGCTGCGTTTCATCGCAGGGAAGCGGGGCGTTGGTCTCGCTGAAGAAGCGCGCCACCGTCAGTTCGTTACGCCACAGCCGGTTAAGATACAAACGCTCGCCGACCAGAATCATTGGCGTCCCGGTATCGGCTCCGCTCACGGCAGGCGAACCGCGTAGTATCGCCTGCCAGTCCAGTGCGTCCCCCAGCAGCGCGAAACACGCCTGTAAAGCCGGAGGCATTTTCTCATCCACCGCCAGACGCGACAGCGGCAGGCATACGTGCCCTTCCCCCGCGTCTTTGCTCAGAATCGCGGCGGCAAGCATGACGGCTGGCTCCTCGCCTGCCACCATCATGGCAAACTGCACGTCCAGGTGGCGCAGTAATCGTTGTTCAACCGCGTCCAGCAGTAGCGCCTGCATCGTCATGCCATCTCCTCCGTGCCTGCGGCAAACAGGTTATCCATTTTTTCAATCAGTTCCACAGCCGGACGCGTGCTAAAGACGCCGGAATGCGGGTCGTTGGCATCCACGCCGCGCAGGAACAGGTAAATCACGCCGCCAAAATGCGCGTCGTAACGGTAATCGGCAATACGATGGCGCAGGTAACGGTGCAGCGCCAGGGTATAAAGCTGGTACTGCAGATCGTAGCGATGCAGTTGCATAGCCGACGCCATCGCCTGTTGGGTATAGGCTTCGCTGTTTTCGCCCAGCCAGTTCGATTTGTAATCCAGCAGGTAGTAGCGCCCGTCGTGGCGGAAAACAAGGTCGATAAAGCCTTTTAGCATCCCCTGCACCTGGCGGAAGTTCAGCGGCGGGCACCCGGCGGACAGCGGATCGTACTCGCGGATCAACGCATCAAGCGCCTCGGCCCTGAGCGGGCTGGCGATGGGGAGGTAAAACTCCATCTCCGCCTGCTTATCTTTGGCGGTCAACTGGCTAAGCGAGATCCCCTGTGCGGTGAGCGGGGCGTGCAGAACCGCGCGGATCCATTCAGTAAGAACCGGCTGCCATTGCGCGTCGTAACCACCGCTCTGTAGCATCTTCAGCACCCACTCTTCGGAAACCGGCTGGGTAAAATCCAGCTCTTCAAACAGGCTGTGTAAAAACGTGCCCGGCGAGGCGCCGCGCGGGAACTGGTGCGGCGTCAGCACCGGCTCAGCGGGTACGCTACCGGCGCCTGCGGCATCCACGTCCAGTTTTGGCATCAGATCCTGGGCAATACTCTGCCCGTGCTGCTGTAAGCCAGAGTAGCTGGTAACGCGCCAGTCGTCGGCAATCGTACGTACCACCTGACGGGCATGGAGATCTGACTCGTGCGGCTCCGGCATGTGCCAGCGGCTGTTGTCGGGCAGCGATGGAATATGTAGGGCAACATGCTCAGTACAAAGCGATTCGATGCACTGTCGCAGGCCCGCCGCGTCTTTGGGTTCACCCTGCTGAATAAGCCGCCCCAGCGCGCTCAGATGAAAATCGCTCTCTCCGCTCTTTTCGCCACGGCGACGGAACAGCGGCGCAACGCCCAGGCTGCAGTGCCATACCGAGCGGGTCAGCGCCACGTAGAGCAGGCGCAAATCTTCCGCCAGACGTTCGGCCTCTGCCAGCTCAACGCTGGACTCCGCGTTGCTGAGATCGAGCACCGCCTCGAACGACTCGCGATCGTGGTAAAAAGCCTGATCCTGCACGCGGTAATTGGCGATAAACGGCAGCCAGACCAGCGGATATTCCAGGCCTTTCGACTTGTGGATGGTGACGATCTGCACCAGATGTTTATCACTCTCGAGGCGCATCTGCTGGCTGGAGGAATTGCTGTTCGGATCGGCAATCTGCTGCGCCAGCCAGCGCACCAGGGCATGCTCGCTCTCCAGCTGCGTACCCGCCTCCTGCAAGAGTTCACTGATGTGTAAAATATCGGTCAAACGCCGCTCGCCACCTGCGGTAGCCAGCATATTCTCGGCAATGTGCCGCTGAGCCATGAGCTCGCGCACCATCGCCATCACGCCGCGCTTCTGCCATCTTTCCCGGTAGTGGACAAACTCTTCCACCACCGCATCCCACGCGGCTTCGTCATTGTTGAGCGCATCAATATCGCGCGCGTTCAGTCCGAGCATCGCGCTGGCTAATGCGCTGCGCAATGTACTTTCCCGCTCCGGGGCAAGCACGGCCTGCAGCAGCCATAACATCTCCTGCGCCTCCAGCGTTTCAAAGACGCTGTCGCGGTTCGAGAGGTAGACGGAGGGGATATTCAGTAACGTCAGGGCGTCGCGGATGAATGCGGCCTCCTGACGGCTGCGCACCAGCACCGTAATATCCGATGCCTTTACCGGGGTGGGGTTATCCCCCTTCCACAGCAGCGCCTCGCCTCGCGCTCCCGCACTGAGCCAGTCACGGATTTGCGCAGCACAGTGCTGGGCCATGGCATTTTGATAGTCGGCAACGCCGCAGCCTTCCCCATCCAGCAGCCAGAAGTTCATGGCAGGCTGCGTCACGCCGTTAAACTCGAAGCGCAACGAGGCGTTTTTCGGGGCAAATTTTACCGGCTGAAACGGGATCTCCCGGAACATAAACGCCGTTTCCATGCGGCTAAACAGCGCGTTGACGCTTTCCACCATGCCGGGAGAGGAGCGCCAGTTGGTATCGAGCGTGTAGTGCGCATCAACCTCGCTGCGGGCCTTCATATAGGTGAAAATATCCGCACCGCGGAAGGCGTAGATGGCCTGTTTCGGATCGCCGATTAACAGCAGCGCGGTGTCGGGCTGCTGGCGCCAGATACGGCGGAAAATGCGGTACTGCTGAGGGTCGGTGTCCTGGAATTCGTCTATCATCGCCACCGGGAAGCGGGTGCGAATCGCGGCGGCAAGCGCTTCGCCATTTTCACTGCACAGCGCCGCATCCAGGCGGCTCAGCATATCGTCGAACCCCAGCTCGCCACGGCGGCGCTTTTCGCGCGCCACGGCTTCACGAATTTCCGTCATGGCGCGAGCGATCATCAGATCGTTGAGCGTAAGGGGCTCCGCCAGCAGGGTTTCAATCGCCACAAACAGGGGATGCTCAGGCACAATGCCGTCGGCTTTTGTCCGCTCAGCCAGGAAACGTTGGGAGAATTTCTCCAGCGCGTCCGGGAGCTGGTAGCCCCGCGTCTCTTCCTGCGCCCAGGCGCTGACCTTGTCGATCCATTTTCCCTGATTGCCACGGTTGAACTTGCGACGGTCAATCCCGGAATTTTCGATAATGGCGTCAATCTCGCCGACTGACTCCATCCACTTTTGCTTGATGTCCGCAATTTTCGCGATGATTTTTTCATGCCGCGAGGCCAGGGTTTCATCTGCCGGCGGCGGGGATTTGATGACCGGCGCTTCCCCCTGTAGATAACGATCGATCGCGCGCAGCAGCGCCTCCGGGCCTTTCCAGAGCGCGTGTACCGCTTCGGCAATATCGCGCTGTAAGGGGTAGCAGTGGCGACGCCAGAAATCCGCGCAGGCCTGATAGCGAAGCACGGATTCATCTTCAATAAGCTGCTGTTCGAACAGCATACCGGACTCGAACGCGTTCAGGCTCAGCATGCGCTGGCAAAAACCGTGAATGGTAAAGACGGACGCTTCGTCCATCTGCCGTTCAGCGAGCAGCAGCCACTGGGCTGCCTGCTGCTTATCGGCAATCTCTTCAAGAAGGCTCGCGTAGAGGGGGTTATCCGTGCTCTGACGCAGACAGGCGATGCGCAGCTCGTGGATATTGGTACGAATACGGCCCCGCAGCTCCGCGGTAGCGGCCTCGGTGAAGGTGACCACCAGCAGCTCTTCCACGCTCAAAGGACGTGGAAAAGCGGCGTTGCCGCCAAGGCCTAACAGCAGGCGCAGATAGAGGGCGGCAATGGTGAAGGTTTTTCCCGTTCCCGCTGAGGCTTCAATCAATCGTTCACCCTGCAGAGGTAAACGTAAGGGATCAAGGGACTCAGCGGTATCGGTCATTCTTTCTTACTCCAGGGCATAGATTGCTGCAGCGCGCTGACGCTCTTCCAGACTTTCCAGCCTTTCGGGTTCACGTACTCCGTTTTCCCGTTCTGGCTACCGGAAACCTGAGACAGGATGGTGATTCCCTGCGGCTTAATGACCGCCTGATGGAAGAAGTCGGCAACCTTCTGCGGCGTCAGCTGTTTTATCTCGGCCACTACTTTATCACGCGAATCAAATTTCAGATTACCGCGATCGAAATCTTTGCTCAGCTGCGAGGCTTCTTCACCCAGCGTCTGCGGCGGCTGCATCACCTGCGCGATGACGGCCTGCTGGATCTGGGCAAACTCTTCCGGCTTCATGGCACGCAGTTTTGCTTCCACCTGCGGGAAGAAAGCCTGGTAACGCTGCCAGAGATACGCCGGTTGTTTATCGCTGCTTTGCAGCAGGAAACCCAGCCCCCACTGACGACCGACGTTCATGGAGAAGGCAAACACCGCGTAGCCAAGCTGCTCCTCTGTGCGTAACTGGTTATAGAACCACGGCTGAATAATCTGTCCCAGCACGGCGCTCTGCGCTGAACTGGCGAATTCATCGTAGCCCGTTGGCACAAAGACCGCGGCCAGCGCGGAATCCGTGCTGTTACCCGCTTTTTCAAAGATCACATTCTGCTTTTTCTCAACCAGCACGTCCTGGTTGCGGCACCACTCGTCGCCTTTAGAGCCGAGCTGAGTGCGAACATTCTGCGCCAGGGTTTTGGCCTGCTCCTCACTCATGTTGCCAACGATCAGGAACTCAGGACGCGTGTTGGTTTTCAGCGCGTCGCGGTACGCGAGCACGTCTTTTAAGGCGATGGAAGGCAGCAGCGCGCGGCGATCCTCACGCTGGAAATAAGGAACCTGAGACAGCATTTGCGCCGGCATAAGCGCCAGATCGTAAGCCTTGCCCTTCTCGGCAGAATCCATCATCTGGGCATACCAGGATTTAGCCTGCTCAAGCTGCTCTTCCGTCGGCGTGTAGCTGAAGTAGCCCTCCAGCAGGGCCTGGAACAGCTGAGGCAAGCGCTGGGTATAGCCGTTTGCATTAAGCATCAAACCGTTATTGGCGTTGGTGGAGAAGCTGATCCCGCCCACGGCGGCCTGGTTGCTGAGCTGATCGAGCGCAATCCCGGCGAGATAGTCATTGAGCGCGAACATCACCTGATTTTTGGCGCTGTTCATGGCTTTCGGGTTACGCAGCACCACGCTGACATCGGCCTTCGGCTCGCTGGCGAAATAGCGGCTTGGGGTGTACACGACGCGCAGCGTGGGCTCATCAATGATGAGTTCCGGATGCGGGTAATCTTTCGTCGTTTTGATCAGCGAGAAGTCATCCGGAATATAGGGGTTCAGCTCCGGCAGCTTCAACGCAATCTCACCGGCCTTCTTCTGCCAGTCGGCGAAGGTCTGGGCGCTGATTTTATCCACCTGATAAGGGGCATCGACAAAGTACGCCGTCTTGTTATGCGGTTCGTTCGGGCTGATGTACCAGATGCGGGCATTCTCCGGCGTCATCATCGCCAGGCGGTCTTTTAACGCCCCGGCATCATACCGGTCGGCAATATTCACCGCGTCGAGTGTATGTTCCACCGGCACGCGGATCATGGTGTCCGCCAGCCACTCCACATAATCCATGTCGCGGGTGATGGACGGGTAGCGGAAATCGAGATCCAGCACGTGCGCGAGTTCATCAAAATAGCGCTTATCGACGCCTTTCTCACGCAGTAAGGAGAGGTAGCTAAAGATAGCCGCTACGACTTCATCACGGTTGGCCTGTCCTTTGTCAGTCAGGGTCGCGGAGATCGCCAGCACGCCGCTATTGCCGTTCACAACCGGATCGGAGTCGGCGCGAATGCCTTCCGCCAGCCCCTGCTTTTGCAGCCAGTCAGACAGCGTACCCGGGCTACGGTTACCAATCAGATAGGTGACCAGCTCATCGGTTTTACTGCGGAACTGTGCCGTGTTGTTATCAATGCGGAATTCCACGCGCAGCACTTTGCGCGGCATGGCAGGAACGTAGTGGATCACGATGCCTTTTTGCGCGTCCGTGACCACCGGAACGGTTATTTGCGGCAGGTCGATATTTTTATTCGGCACCCGGCCAAAGGTTTTGGCCGCCATGGCTGCCAGCTCCGGCAACGGTTTATTGCTGTAGATGACCGCTTTCATCAGGTTGGCGGAGTAGTATTTATCGCGAAACGCGTGCAGGGCATCCAGCACCGGGCTGTTCGGTTTGTCGCTCAAGGTTTCCAGATTACCGCCGGAGAAGCGCGAACCCGGGTGCGCGGGGTTGATGGTTTCGGCGCTGACCTGCGCCATGCGCATACCGTCTCGCGTGCGGGCCATGGTCAGCTCGGCATTCACCGCATTGCGTTCACGCTCGGCGTATTTTTTATCCAGCAACGGCGCGGCAATGGAATCAGCAAGGCGATCGACAGCCCCTTCCAGCGCATCATTTTCGACTTCGAGATAAAAGGCCGTGCGGTACGGTGCCGTACTGGCATTGTGGCTGCCGCCATGCATCTTCAGAAATTCGGACAGGCTATCTGGCTGCGGGTATTTTTTTGACCCCATCAGCGTCATATGTTCCAGATAGTGTGCAAGCCCAGGATGAGCGTCAGGATCTTCCAGCGACCCAACCGGCACCACTAATGCCGACAGGGATTTCACCGCCTGCGGGTCGGAAACCAGCAGCACGGTCATCCCGTTATCAAGGCGAATAGCCTGATATTGACGGGTATCTTTTTCGCTCTTACGGATAGTTTCCTGAACGGGTTGCCAACCGGAGTCTGCGTGAGTGACGGGCGCCCAAAGGGCAATAAACAAAACAAACGCTTTAAACAAGGTGCTGCCTGGCATTACGACCTCTTTATCACGGCTACATCATTAACAAACTGCGTGCTGGACACGCCAACATCTCTTTCTTTGGGTACATCAGTCCGTGATAAGAAGTGCATCATAAATGAACACCTTTATCTGCGCAATTTTTATACAGCGCTCAGGACTGATTAAATCTAAACAACGGCAACAGGTAGCGCTGCGCCTCTTCCGTGATCGCCTCAAAGTACTCTGGCTCGAGCGCTCGCCACAAACGCTGATACCAGACATCCTCACCTTCACCCCGCACCATCATGTTTCCTTCATAGGCCTGCATAAACTTACTGCGCGCTTTCTGGAGCGAAACCTCATCCGTTAACATCGCATCATTCTGCACGTCATAACAGGCTTTTATCCAGGCGCCGCCACTTTCCGGTAGTAACAGGAGCGGTTTGTTCATTCCCTGACGGTAGCCTTCAATGTACAAAGACAGATAACCTAACGCCTGCTCGGCCTCCATCGGCGGGAAGCGCCATTCGCCCTCTTTGCGCACGAAAATGCGGCTTTCGCCTTTATGCCCACCCGCACTGTAGACAAGATGTTCCAGCCAGAGTTGCAATCCTTGCGAAACGCTTAGCATTGAGGGCCGCCAGCGCAGCAGCCCATCCGGCTGTACCTGGGTTAACCAGCCCGTGAGCTGTACCCCGTTGCAGTTGAGATCAATTTCAATACTTTTCCCCGGCTGTCGGCACGCTCTTACGCGCTCTGCCAGAGCGGTCATCTCCTGGCACTGCGCCTCCCAGACGATCTCCCCGAACGCTCCGTAGGGCAGCTGACCCGCAGCACGGTAGCGACGGTAAAGTTTGTCCGCATCTTCCTCTTCAACCAGCGCATTCAGCAGCTGCAGGTTTAACTGGTAGCGCTCCAGACCTTCCAGCGTAAACGGTTCTGCATCAGGAATTTCACTCTCTTCAGAGCGGAAGTTGACCTGCAGTCGCTGCTGGAAGAAGGCGCGCACCGGATGTGCCCAAAACCGCTGAAGCTGCTCGAAGGTCAGGGTGTCGATGGGGCGCGGGTCAAGTTCCTGAATGAAATCAGTATGCGCATTCCCCTCTTTTTTCGCCGCCGGTAACCACTCATGGGCATAGCTCTGGCGCTCGCCGGCAATATAGTTCACCGGGTCAAACGGCATGCGGCTGTGGAAACAGGTTATATGGGCTTTCACCCTCTGCTCGCTTTCATCACAGTTGCGCTCTTCATCTCCCGGCAGGTAGTGGCTCTGGCCGATATAGTCCACCAGCTCCTGCACCAGTACGGAGGGGAAACGCTCGCTGTTGTCCTGAATAGAACGGCCGATATAGCTGATATAGAGCTTGCTCTGAGCAGAAATGAGCGCTTCAAGGAAGAGGTAGCGGTCATCATCGCGGCGGCTACGATCGCCCCGTTTTGGGTTTGCGCTCATCAAGTCGAACCCCAGCGGCGGCAGCGTGCGCGGATACACACCGTCGTTCATGCCAAGCAGGCAGACCACCCTGAACGGGATAGAACGCATGGGCATCAGGGTGCAGATGTTGACAGGCCCCGCCAGGAAACGCTGGCTGATTCGCTCCTGGTCAAGCCGCTGCGTCAGCTCATCACGCAGCAGCGACAGCGGGATGGCCTCGTGGTAGTGGGAATTCACGCCTTCGTCGATGATAGCCTGCCACTGGGTTTCAATGAGCGCCATCGCCGCTTCGGTGTCATTGTCCGGCAGGAAGAAATCATTGAGTAACGCCCTGCAGACCGGGAGCCATTCTTCAAGTGGACGCGGCTGCAACAGCGCATATCGCCAGCGGTTAAGCTGCATTAATAGCGATGCTAAATGCCCCACCAGTTCAGCAATTAACCCGCTGGACTCATCATAAGGCAGCACCTCATTCCACTCGCCCTGGCTACTTTCCATGGCGTAGCCCAACAGCATACGCGTCAGGCCAAATCGCCAGGTGTGCTGTCCGGTTGCGGGAAGCTCGAACTCCTGAACGTTATCGTCATCGATCCCCCAGCGCACGCCAGACTCATTCACCCACTGACGAAGGTAGCGCAGACCCTCTTCATTGATGTTGAAGCGTGCGGCCAGCACGGGAACATCCAGCAACGCCAGGACATCTTCGGAGATAAACCGGCTATCCGGCAGTGACAGCAGAGTGATAAACGCCTGCAATACCGGATGCGACTGGCGGGCACGACGGTCAGATATCGCATAAGGCAGGTACCGTTCCCCCGTCGCGCTGCCAAAGACGGCCTGAATAAAGGGACTGTAGGTGTCGATATCCGCCACCATCACCACGATATCGCGTGGCGTCAGATCGGGATCCTCCTGCAGCATCGCCAGCAGCTGGTCGTGAAGCACTTCGACCTCACGCTGCGGGCTGTGGCAAACGTGGATCGTGACGCTGCGATCGTCAGGATCCAGTTTTCGCTTATTGTCGCTGCGTTCGAACTCGTTCGCCGTCACGCCCATGACGGCGCGGTTTTCCAGATCCAGAATATCTAACTGAATATTATGCAGCAGGCAGTCCGGGGCGATCTCAACAAAGGCATCCACGTCACCTTCACCTGAGGAAGTGATGTCTGAAAGCATGTGAATGTAGTCACGCCCCAGCTTCCCCCATGAGGCAAGCAGCGGATTGGGCAGGTTCTGGATACCGTCTTCATCGAAAAGCTGCCCGGCCGTCGAGCCGTCTTTAAACAGCGGGATGGATCGTTCTTCAAAAAGTCGCTTTCTTTGGCGAGTTACCAGCCGTGCAAGCCAGCGTTCGTCGAGAATATCCCCCCAATACTGTCGGCAAGGGTTGGTAAACAAAATATGAATATCAATATGTTTACCCAGCGCATTCAGCGCCTTCAGATAGACAGGGGGTAATGCGGATATCCCGCAGATAAAAACGCGTGACGGCAGTCGGGCCGGGCGTTCCGACGCATTTTCAAGTATCGAAATAAACCGATCGTAGAGATTGGCACGGTGCCACTTAGGCTGGCCCAGTCTCTCGGTATGCTCCACCAGCGCTTTCCACAGCGGGGCCTGCCATATTTGCGCCTCCGGCAGGCCTTCAATCAACTCGCCCGCTTCCCAACGAATTAACCAGTCGGAGCGGTAAACAAGGTATTGGTCGTAGAGATCGGCAGTGCGCGACGCCAGCTGGAACAGCTTGCGCTTGTCGGTATCGTCATTGAGGTAGTGGCGCAGCATGGCAAATTCATCGTGCTGCAGCATTTCCGGCAGCAGCGCCATCAGCTTCCAGCTCATGGCCTGCTTGTTGAAGGCGCTCTGCTCCGGGATATCCGGCAACACGCGGACAAACATCTCCCAGATGAAGCTCGCAGGCAGCGGGAAATCAATATTCGCGGCAATGCCAAATTTGCGGGAAAGCGACATTTGCAGCCACTGCGCCATACCGGTGCTCTGCACCAGCACCATTTCAGGCTCAAAAGGATCGTCAAGCCGCTCGCGCTCAACGATAAACTCCATCAGTGCTTCCAGCACATCCAGACGATTTGAGTGGTAGACCCTTAACATAGACGCTCCCGACTACTGGCTAACCGGGCAATGCAGACGCGTTAACTCGCCGCGCCGACCCAGAGGAGAAATAAGTGTAACCGTGATGCTGACACATCCTGCGAGCGTTGTCTGCCCCCGACTGTCCTGCCAGCCTGCCGGGAGAACATTTGTTGAGAGCTGAGACTGGTTCCAGGCATGGTGCCAGAGCTGGCGATACTGATTAAACACGGTGAACCGCGCCGCCAGCGCCCGGTGATACCCCGACAGTGCCGTCACGACCCCCACCAGCAGCATCATCGCCAGCAGGACCTCAACCATGCTAAACCCTTTTTCTCTGCTCACGGCAGTTGACATAACGCACTCTCCTTAAGGGGGCAAAAATCGCTCCAGCCGTGAGGCGAAAAGCGCACTATCCCGTCGACGATCTCTCCCCTGCGCCAGAGCAGCAGGTCGTTGCCGCCGGCTATCAGCAGTACCCGCGCCTCGCTCAGCTGACGCAAACACACCCGCCATGCCGATGTCGTTTTGCACTGGACTGGTGGCGCTGACGCCCAGCGCTGAACGCGCCCCCACTCAAGCGCGGACTGCACCGTCGCCTGCTGCTGAAGCGAGCGGCTCTCACCGCCGACGAGCACACTGAACGTTGTGAGCTGCTGATTGAGGCCCGTCAGGATCAAAGTACCAAGCACCAGTAAAAGCAGAACCAGCGCCAGCGAAGATATGCCGCGTTGACGATTCATAGGTTGTACCCCGTGACCGTATACAACGCCTGCCAGGGTTCCCCTTTTTCATCTTTACGCCTCGCGGCCAGTTCGATATTCAGCTCTGGCGCAAAACCGGCATGTTCGACTCTCCTCACCACAAAGTGTGCTATCGTAAGCCTGTCCGGGTCCGTGAGCTTTTCCCACCCTTTTCCTTCACACGACGTCGCGCCACGCAGGGTTTCCAGCGCCCCCGATTCCAGACGAAAACCGGTGCTGTCATTTTCTGACGCGCTGCTATCCCAGTAGCCGTTACTGTTGGCATCCCACCGCGCAATGATGCAGCGCCCCTGCCTGCCGATCGTCAGCGCCTGTCCCTGGCAATTTCCCGCGCAGTACCCCGCACGCTGAAGCTGTTTGCCGAGGGCAAACAGGCGTTGCCAGACCTCTTCTTCCAGCTCTCGCTGGGTAGATTGCAGTAATACCGCCCGCTGTAATCCGGGTAAAAAGCGCGATGTGCTTATCAATAACAGGCTGCTGATGACCGTAGCAATCAGCACTTCGGTAAGCGAAAAGCCGCCCTGTCTCATCGACATTGTCCTCCCTCGGAGACCTTACACATCCTGATGCGCCCTCCGTCTGAAACGATAATCAGCCAGTCTCCGGCACGACTTTGAACGCGTATCCGCCCTGCCCATGCCGTATCCCGTAATCCATAGAACCCCAGCGACGGCGTGACCTCGCCGATCGCGACCTCAGGCCAGAGGGGGAGCAGCACAAAGGGGCTGTCCTTCTCACAGCCCTGCACGGCAGAGCTCACCAGACAGTCCCTGTCGCCAACCCGCTGACGGGTGATTTGATGGTCGCGGTTGTGGCGGTTGGCATGGTTGCGCAGAAACAGCAGGTAATCTCGCACCTGACTGGCGGTTTGCCACAGCCGCTGATGCCGTTGCCAGCTGTCCCAGCCGTACAGACCTGAAGCGCTGAGGATGACGACAAGCGAAACAGCGACCAGCGTTTCGATAAGCGTAAAACCGTTCTCTTTTTTCATACCGGGAGTGTGGCGAAGCGCCGTGAACATGACGAGCATCGGATTATCGTTTTACGAGGCGTCATCCGCAGAATTGGGAGGGTTGCAGCGCGTTGCACGCTTTCTGGATAGCGCTTCGGGAAACGGGAGAAAGGCGAAAAAAAACCGGCGCTAAACAGCACCGGTTGTGTCAGGCTTTACGGCATCAGATCGCGACAGGCGCTTTGATGCCCGGGTGCGGGTCGTAGCCCTCAATCTCGAAATCTTCAAAGCGGTAGTCGAAGATTGATGCCGGTTTGCGTTTGATGATCAGCTTCGGCAGCGCACGCGGTTCGCGGGTTAGCTGGAGATGCGTCTGTTCCATATGGTTGCTGTAGAGATGGGTATCCCCACCGGTCCAGACGAAATCACCCACTTCCAGGTCGCACTGCTGCGCCATCATATGAACTAACAGCGCATAGCTGGCAATGTTAAACGGCAGGCCGAGGAACACGTCACAGGAGCGCTGGTAGAGCTGGCAGGAGAGCTTGCCGTCAGCGACATAGAACTGGAAGAACGCGTGGCACGGCGCCAGCGCCATTTTATCCAGTTCGCCAACGTTCCAGGCGGAAACGATGATGCGGCGCGAGTCCGGATCGTTTTTCAGTTGGTTCATCACGGTGGTGATCTGGTCAATATGGCGGCCATCAGGCGTTGGCCATGCGCGCCACTGCTTGCCGTAAACGGGGCCCAGGTTGCCGTTCTCGTCTGCCCATTCGTCCCAGATGGAGACGTTATTTTCGTGCAGATACGCAACGTTAGTATCGCCTTGCAGGAACCAGAGCAGTTCATGAATGATCGAGCGCAGGTGGCAGCGCTTTGTCGTCACCAGCGGGAAGCCTTCTTGCAGGTTGAAGCGCATCTGGTGGCCAAAAATGGAGAGCGTACCGGTACCGGTGCGGTCATTTTTCGGCGTGCCCTCATCGAGCACTTTTTTCATCAGTTCAAGATACTGTTTCATGGTTCCTCAGGAAATCTGTTGCTGTGGACGACGATACGCCCAAATCATCATAATGGCACCCGCGACAATCATCGGAATGGAGAGGATCTGCCCCATGCTGATGTACTGTACCCACTCGCCGGTAAACTGGGCGTCAGGCTGGCGGAAGAATTCGACGATGATGCGGAACGCGCCATAGCCAATCAGGAACAGCCCGGAAACAGCCCCCATCGGACGAGGCTTGCGGATAAACAGGTTGAGGATGATAAACAGCACCACGCCTTCCAGCGCCAGCTCGTACAGCTGGGACATATGGCGCGGCAGCACGCCGTAGGTATCGAAAATGGACTGCCACTCAGGATGCGACGGCAACAGCGCCATGTCTTCCGCGCGCGACCCCGGGAACAGCATGGTAAAGGAAACGCTCGGGTCGACACGCCCCCACAGCTCACCGTTGATGAAGTTGCCCAGACGGCCTGCCCCGAGACCAAACGGGATCAGCGGTGCGATGAAATCTGACACCTGGAAGAAGTTGCGTTTGGTGCGTTTGGCAAAAATCACCATCACCAGAATCACCCCAATCAGGCCGCCGTGGAAGGACATGCCGCCGTCCCAGACGCGGAACAGATAGAGGGGATCGTTCAGGAATACCGGGAAGTTATAGAACAGCACATACCCAATACGGCCACCGAGGAATACGCCGAGGAAGCCCGCATAGAGCAGGTTTTCAACTTCGTTTTTGGTCCAGCCGCTGCCAGGACGGCTGGCGCGACGGCCCGCGAGCCACATGGCAAAAATGAAGCCCACCAGGTACATCAGACCGTACCAGTGAAGCGAAACAGGTCCTACTGAGAAAATGACCGGATCAAATTCCGGAAAATGCAGATAACCACTGTTCATCTGTCACCACAAGATGTTGTTATTCCGCTGAAAGTGGACAGCGGTAGAAATGCGATTCTGCCGTAAGCAGAGGCTCCAAAGTTGCGAATCATAGCACAAGGCGGGCGCGGAGGATGCGCCCGAGATGTAAAAGATGTGTATAGGGTTTTATGCGCGCTGGTGCCTTCTCCCACAGGGAGAGGGAGAAAGGCTTTAGCGGCCGCCGCGGATCAGACCGCCCATACCGCGTCGTTCCATAAACGCCGCGACCTGGTGGCGAACCTCAGCAGCCAGCTGCGCCTCAAGGCTACGTTCTGCCAGTTCGCGGGCATCATTGATGTCAATATGCCGCAGCAGATACTTCACGCGGGCAACAGCGCGACCGTTCATCGACAGATGGCGATATCCCAGACCAATCAGGATCGCAACGCACATGGAGTCCCCGGCCATTTCACCGCACAGGCGTAAATCAATGCCGTACTGCTCCGCTTCACGGGCAATCATCGCTAAGGCGCGAATGATCGCCGGATGCAGGCTGTCATAGATACTGGCGACGCGGGTGTTGTTACGGTCGACGGCCAGAATATATTGCGTCAGGTCGTTCGTGCCGACAGAGATAAAATCAACCCGGTTCGCCAGCTGCGGCAGCATAAAGACCATAGACGGCACTTCAAGCATGACGCCGATCCGCGGTTTCGGAATCGCATAACCGATCATCTCTTCCACTTCACGGCCTGCACGTTCGATCAACCGACGCGCTTCGTCGATCTCATCGATGCTGGTGACCATCGGCAGTAAAATGCTGAGATTGCCCGTCGCCGCGTTGGCGCGGAGCATCGCGCGCACCTGGATCAGGAAGATCTCCGGCTGATCGAGCGTAATGCGGATCCCACGCCAGCCCAGGCACGGGTTTTCTTCGCTGATCGGCATATAGGGCAGCTGTTTATCCGCCCCGACGTCCAGGGTTCGCAGGGTGACAGGTTTGTCGTTAAACATCTGCAGCATGCCCTGATACTGCGCCGCCTGCTCCTCTTCAGAGGGGAAACCGCTTTGCAGCATGAACGGGATTTCGGTGCGGTACAGGCCAATGCCGTCGATGCGGCTGCCCAGCTTCTCTTCATGCTCAGGGCTTAAACCGGCGTTGAGCATGACTTTGATCCGCTCACCGCTCTTAAGCTGGGCGGGCAGGTTAACGTCATCTTCCGCCAGCTTGCTTAATTCATTCTCTTCGCTGATAAGACGCTGGTATTCCTGGAGCAGAACCGGCTCAGGATCGACCAGCAGCTCACCGCGATAGCCGTCGACCACCAGTGTACGGCGATGAAGCACCGACGGCTGAATGTCCGCCCCCATAACGGTAGGGATACCCAGCGCGCGCACCATAATGGCGGCGTGCGAGTTGGCGGCACCATCGCGCACCACCACACCAGCCAGCCTGTCCTGCGGCAGTTCAGCCAGCGTCGTTGCTGAGAGTTCATCGGCGACCAGAACAAACCGTTTTGGCCAGGCGTTCGGCCCCTGAATGGTGTCATCAAGATGGAACAGCAGGCGCTGCCCCAGGGCGCGCAGATCGCCTGCGCGCTCTTTCAGGTAACCGTCGGTCAGTGCCGCAAATTGATCGGCAAATTTTTCGATGACCTTCTTAACCGCCCACTCCGCGACCGAGCCTTTATCCACTTCCGCAAAAAGCTCACGACGCAGGCGCGCATCGGAAAGCAGGTGCGAATAGAGGTCAAAGATGGCCGCCGTCTCTTTTTGCGCGCCTGCGGCAAAGCGTTTGCTGTAGCGACGAAATTCATTCGCGGCCTCTTCCAGCGCGGCGGTAAGACGCTCGCGCTCCAGCGCTTCATCAAGCGTTGAGGCTTCGTAAACCTGCTCCATGAGCGGCAGCGTGGCATCCATCCAGCCTTCAGCAATCGCCACGCCTGGCGAGGCCGGAAGGGCACGAATGCGCGTATGGCGATACTGGCCAAAGAGCGCGGCAAGCTGAGACTGGGAGAGGATCGCCGCCATCTGCGTGGCCAGCGTGACGAGGAATGACTCCTCGCTTTCGTCGTACTGACGTAGCTCACGCTGCTGGACAACCAGCACGCCGAGCAGCTGGCGACGCTGGATAATCGGCACGCCAAGGAAAGCGCGGAAGCGCTCTTCTTTTACGGAAGGAATGTATTTAAAGCTGGGGTGTTTTTGCGCGTCAGCAAGGTTAATAGGTTCAGCCAGTCGCCCAACCAGACCCACGATACCCTCATCAAATGCGAGCGTTACGGTGCGTCCACGCGGTTTTTTCAAACCACGGGTCGCCATCAGGTAATAGCAGCGCCGATCGTGGTCGGCCAGATACACCGAACAGACCTCGGTCTCCATCGCAAGACAGATGTCGGTGACCAGAATATTCAGCGCCTCGTTCAGACGCGGCGCGCTGGCCACCTTCTCGACTATTTCTCGCAAGCGGGTGAGCATGATTTGCGTAGCTTAACCTCTTTTACGTCGCCAGGCAGGTGCGCTCTGCGGCTTAGGCGGGATCTCCTGAAGCTGCATCACCACACTTGCAAACTCTTTCATCACCCTACGGTAAACATCGCGCTTAAATGACACGACCTGACGAACAGGATACCAATAGCTCACCCAGCGCCAGCCATCGAACTCCGGCGTACTGCTGGTTTGCATATTGATGTCTGAATCGTTGCCCACCAACTGCAACAGAAACCACTTCTGTTTCTGGCCGATACAAACCGGCTTTGTGTCCCAACGCACCAAACGTTTCGGTAACTTGTAACGCAACCAGTTGCGGGTCGAAGCCAGGATGCGAACATCTTTTCGGCTCAAACCGACCTCTTCAAAAAGCTCCCGGTACATCGCTTGTTCTGGGGACTCTCCAGGATTGATCCCGCCTTGCGGGAACTGCCAGGAGTGCTGACCATATCGACGGGCCCACATCACCTGGCCCTGACGATTACAAATTACTATTCCTACGTTTGGGCGGTAGCCATCGTCATCAATCACCGGACTACCCCAAACTAAACCTTATATATGAATGATTGTTTCACACTACAGGGAGGCGGTAAACCACTCTCTTACAGGCCTGCAACCTAATAACAATTGAATAACTCACAAATATGTGCGGAGTTATAAACAGATGTGAGACAGCAAAGGGAATTTTATTCACCTTTTCTGTGGATATAGTTGTGAAGAAGTGTCTGATTACCGATGAACAACCTCAAGCGCCGCGAAAGACCCTTTTATACCCCACCTCATTAATATGATTATTTTCATATAGTTATACGTATTTACATAAACAAAAAACTGATTAGCGTGACGATCGTCACATCAGGGATCGTCGCACTGATGAAAGATCGAACAGCGTCGGTTTTATCCACAGATTGTGCCAATAACTTAGTCACAATTTGTTTGAAAATTCGATTTTCATCGCACGTCAAGGCTGTAAATGGAAACAGTAGTCAGGGTTATGCCCAGTTATCCCATTTTTCTGTGGATAACATGGTGTAAGATCCTGTTCATTGTCAGTGACCAGATTTGAACAACCGGTTTTCTCGCCCAGGCGGAACGATTTCAGACCAATAAAAAATCCTATAAATCATAGAGATGTCATATTGGTACAGAAATAGTTAAACTCTATCCACAGGGGACAATTTCTTCGTTTATTTTTTAATCAAAAGGTTACCGTCATGCACCCGCTTACACCCTTGCTCTCACCACCGTCCAGCGAGAGCCAGTTGCTACTGCAGGCACAGCGTCTGGCTGGCTTTTCGCTTGGCGAGCTGGCGGCAATGGCCGGGCTTCCGATCCCAAAGGATCTGAAGCGGGATAAAGGCTGGATCGGTATGCTGCTGGAGCTGTGGCTGGGTGCCAGCGCAGGGAGCAAACCCGAGCAGGATTTTGCAGCCCTTGGCGTGGAGTTAAAAACCATCCCAGTAGACCGCCAGGGCAAGCCGCTTGAGACCACCTTCGTCTGCGTTGCGCCATTAACCGGCAATACCGGCGTAACCTGGGAAACCAGCCACGTTCGCCACAAGCTGAAGCGCGTATTGTGGGTACCGGTTGAGGGTGAGCGTCAGATCCCCCTGGCCGACCGACGCGTCGGCGCGCCGCTGCTCTGGAGCCCTGACGAGGATGAGGAGCATCAGCTGCGTCTGGACTGGGAGGAGCTAATGGACATGATTGTGCTTGGGCAGGTAGAGCGTATCACCGCCCGACACGGAGAAGTACTACAGCTGCGTCCGAAAGCGGCCAACAGTAAAGCACTTACCGAGGCAATCGGCGCGCAGGGCGAGCCTATCCTGACGTTGCCGCGCGGTTTTTATCTCAAAAAGAATTTCACCGGTGCACTACTTGCACGTCATTTCCTGTTGAAAACATAGTTTTTTACTTATTTTGAGAGCTCTCGAACATAATCGACTGCTTTTTAAGATTTTACCGCTTCCTCAAGTCGCTATATCGGGTTAATACTAGATTATGATTTGATACAAGCCAGATGAGGACGATAACGATGAAAAAATGGGCAGTGTTAGTGTCAGCAGTCGGTTTAGCGTTTGCTGTATCGGGCTGTAGCAGCGATTACGTCATGGCGACAAAAGATGGTCGAATGATCCTGACCGACGGCAAACCCGAAGTCGACGATGATACCGGTCTGGTCAGCTACCGCGACCAGGAAGGCAATAAAATGCAGATCAATCGCGACGAAGTCTCGCAAATTATCGAGCGATAAACAGAGAGAGGTCAGTCGCTTGCTGGCCTTTTTGATTTTTTTCTTCCCCTTTTGCTTCCCCTCTGCCATGTTTATATTCCTTTGTCGGGCACGGCCTGACGCGGTCTATAAGTCTACTGAGGAAGCCGGCTATGCATTATCACCGTATCCCCCACAGCGCTCTGGAAATTAGCCAACTGGGGTTGGGCACGATGACATTTGGTGAACAAAACAGCGAAGCCGATGCCCATGCACAACTCGATTACGCCGTCAGCCAGGGCATTAACCTGATTGATGTCGCAGAGATGTACCCTGTTCCGCCACGTCCTGAGACGCAGGGACTTACCGAAACCTACGTCGGTAACTGGCTGGCAAAACGCGGCAACCGTGAAAAGCTGGTAATTGCCTCCAAAGTCAGTGGCCCCGCGCGCAACAACGATACCGGGATCCGCCCGAACCAGATCCTCGATCGCAAAAATATCCGCGCCGCGCTGGATGCCAGCCTCAAGCGTCTGCAAACCGACTATCTCGACCTCTACCAGGTGCACTGGCCGCAGCGGTCAACCAACTGCTTTGGTAAGCTCGGCTACAGCTGGAATGAGAGCGCCCCCGCCGTGACGCTACTGGAAACGCTGGAAGCGCTGACCGAATGCCAGCGTGCGGGAAAAATCCGCTACATTGGCGTGTCTAACGAAACGGCCTTTGGGGTCATGCGCTATCTGCACCTGGCGGATAAGCACGATCTGCCGCGTATCGTGACTATCCAGAACCCTTACAGCCTGCTTAACCGCAGTTATGAAGTGGGTCTGGCCGAAGTGACGCAGTATGAAGAGGTGGAACTGCTCGCCTACTCCTGCCTCGGCTTCGGCACGCTGACGGGGAAATACCTGAACGGTGCGAAACCGGCCGGTGCGCGTAATACCCTCTTTAGCCGCTTTACCCGCTACAGCGGCGAGCAGACGCAGAAAGCCGTTGCCGCCTATGTGGATATCGCGAAGCGTCACGGTCTTGACCCTGCGCAGATGGCGCTGGCCTTCGTGCGTCGTCAGCCGTTTGTTGCCAGTACCCTGCTGGGTGCAACCACGATGGAACAGCTGAAAACCAATATTGAGAGTTTCCATCTGAACCTGAGTGAAGAGGTGCTAGCGGAGATTGAAGCGGTGCATCAGGTTTATACTTATCCTGCACCGTAGCCTGATACTTTTGCCCGGTGGCGCTACGCTTACCGGGCCTGCAGGTGCTCAAACCCAGGCCGGGTAAGGCGAAGCCGCCACCCGGCTATATATCAACGGCGACGTTGCCACATCCACAAGCCCGCAATCGCAATCGCAAACAGCCCGCCAAACCCGACGCCAATCCCCACCACCGGCACACCCACTTTTACCGCCAGCGAGTAGAGTCCCAGCATTAACAGCATCGCCAGGTTTTCACCCAGGTTTTGTACGGCGATGGCATTCCCCGCCCCGACGGTCTGCTTGCCACGCTCCTGCAGCAACGCGTTCAGCGGCACCACGAAGAAGCCCCCCAGAATACCAATCAGGATCAGGAGGACATACGCAGGCAATAACGCATGCTGCAGCGAGAAGATCAGCACCACCACGCCAATCAGGATCCCTGCGGGCATGCAGCGTGCTACCGTCTCGAGCGTCACCAGCTTCGCCGCCGCGCCTGCCCCCACAACAATGCCGATGGCCACCATCGCATTAAGATAGGTTGGCGTCGCGTTGTCCGTAATGCCCAGCGCCACCGGCACCCACAGGACCAGCAGGAAGCGCAGCGTAACGCCCGCGCCCCAGAACATACTGGTCCCCATCAGGGAGAAACGCGTTTCACCGTTACGCCACAGCACGCGGCAGGCATTAAAGAAGCTGCCGGTCATTGGTTTAACGCGCCAGGACTGGCCCGGGCGAGCCACCGGCAGCTTCGGAATAAACAGGTTCGCCACGACCGCCCCGCCATACACCACCGCACACACGCCCAGTGCCGCCAGCACATGCCAGTCGGCCAGCACGCCGCCCGCGACGGATCCGAGCAGAATAGCGGCAATGGTTGACGATTCCATCAGGCCGTTGGCTTTCACCAGCTTATCCCCGGTGGTCAGCTCTCCGAGGATGCCGTACTTCGCCGGCGAGTAAGCGGCGGCCCCAATGCCCACCAGCGTATAGCCAATAAACGGATTGAAGCCAAAGCAAATGCTGGCCGCCCCCAGCAGCTTAAGGCCGTTGGCAAACATCATCACCCGGCCTTTCGGGAAGCTGTCCGCCACCTGTCCCACAAACGGAGCAAAGATAATGTAAGCGCCCACAAACACCATCTGCAGGATCGGCTGACTCCAGTCGGGGTAAAACTCGGCTTTCAGCAGCGCCAGCGTGGCAAACAGCAGCGCGTTATCACCGAACGCAGAGAGAAACTGCGCGGCGATGACGGCCATCATGCCTTTCGACCTGAGGGATGTGTTAGTGTGTACTGACTCACGCATTTTGCTGTTCCGCCTCTTCAACCATGCCTTTCAGGGTCACGAAATCGGGCTTCCCGCTGCCCAGCACCGGGAGCTGTTTCAGGTAGCGAATATCGCGCGGCACGGCCAGTTCAGGAATACCGTGTTCGCGTGCATAGCTCAGTAATCTGTCGCGCTTAAGCTCACTGTCGGTCGTAAACAGTACCAGCGCCTCACCTTTGCTGGCATCGCTCTTCACGACGGTGGCGTGCATCTTCTCGGCGGACACGGCCGTCGCCAGTTGCTCTACCATTTCCAGAGAGACCATTTCGCCGGCAATTTTGGCGAAGCGTTTTGCGCGTCCCTGGATCTGTACAAAGCCTTGTTCATCAAAGCGGACAATATCACCGGTGTCGTACCAGCCGGTTTCAACCTCGCCGTTGACGTTCTCCGCCGTCGGCGCTTCCAGCACGCCTGGGTTTTCCACGCGCAGATACCCGTTCATCACGTTTGGCCCTTTCAGCTGCAGGCGGCCGCCGTCCTCTATGCCCGGCACCGCCAGCAGACGCGCGTCCATCCCCGGCAGAATGCGGCCAACCGTTCCCGGTTTCGCCGCCATCGGCACGTTAATCGAGACCACGGGCGCACATTCGGTCACGCCATAGCCTTCGAGAATGCGCAGACCAAACTTGTCCTGCCAGATCTGCCGCGTGCTCTCCTGCAGTTTTTCTGCGCCAGCCACCACATACCGCACGCGATAGAAGTCATACGGATTGGCGAAACGCGCATAGTTCCCCAGGAAGGTAGAGGTCCCGAACAGCACGGTGCAGTTACGGTCATACACCAGTTCCGGCACGATGCGGTAATGCAGCGGGCTCGGGTAGAGGAACACTTCTGCACCGGTCAGGAGCGGCGTGAACAGCCCCACCGTCAGGCCAAAGGAGTGGAACAGCGGCAGCGCCGACATAAAGCGGTCGTTCGCGGTAAAGTCGGCAATGCTTTTGATCTGCTCAACGTTTGCCAGAATGCTCTTGTGGCTGTGGACGACGCCTTTCGGGTTGCCCTCCGATCCCGACGTGAAGAGGATAATCGCGTCATCTTCCGGCTGCTGTTTGACCTGGGCCAGACGCGGCATCAGCAGATGCGCAAAAATCCACAGCTTGTCGCCGGTGGTCACGTCCGCTTTCAGATCTTCCAGGAAGACCCAGCGCACCTGAGTGAGCTGCTCGGGAAGATGCCAGAGCTTGCCTTTGTCCAGGAACTGGCGGGAGGTGAATACGGTATTGATTTGCGCAGCGGTTATCGCGCTGGTCAGCCCCTTCACGCCCGCCGTGTAGTTCATCATCGCCGGAATACGGCCCCGGGAAACCGCACCGAAAATCACCGCCGCGCTGATGCCCGCGTTAGGCAGCATCAGGCCAATCTTTTCGCCCTTTTTGCTGTACTTCTCCAGAATACGCCCCACAAACAGGGTTTTGGTCAGCAGCTTGCGATAGGTATCAGGGGTAAAGTTAATGTCTTCGATGCAGTTTTTCTTCGCGCCATAGCGGTACTGCGCGGAAAGCAGGGATTCGTAGAGCGTTTCGCGCGGGCGCACGGCCATACGCGCTTCCATCATGATCTGATGCAGCATTTCCCCGGCGATTTTACGGCGATCGCGGGCACGCGGCGCGTCGGGCATCGGTAATGACGTTGGCGGCAGGATATGCAGCGTGATTTTGGGGAACAGACGCTGCTTCACCAGCCCCTTCAGACGGCTGAAATGGGTCAGCTCCGCGCCTTCAATACGCAGCGGCACCACGGTCGCTTTTGACTTCGCCGCAACAAACCCCGCGCCGTCGTAGATTTTCATCAACGAACCGGTCACGGAGATCCGTCCTTCAGGGAAAATGACCACCGGACGCCCCTGCTCGACCAGACGTACCAGATGCTTAATCATCATCGGCTTTGTCGGGTCGAGCGGCACAAAATCAATCAGCGGCGAGAGCCAGCGCATGTACCACTGCTGGCTGATGGAGGTATACACCGCAAACACCGGACGCACGGGCAAAAACAGCGCCAGCAGGATGCCGTCTATAAAGGAAACATGGTTTGGTGTGATCAAAACGCGTTCGCCGCTAAGCGCCCGGGTGTCGCCAGTGATGCGGATGCGAAAAAGAATACGGAAAAGCGTACGGAAGAACCCAAATAGCATCTCAACTCCCTTTGCCAGCCAGTGTGGAGGGTTATTAGTAAATGGTGGCAGATTACACGAGAAGTGATAAGGGAGCGACAGCAAAAGTGGAGGCGAAAAAAAACCTGCGCATCCGCGCAGGTTGGTGCAAGAGATGAGTACGAAACCGTACTAAGAATTCTCACCAATCAATACCTCTGGGATCTCAACTGTATCAACCTCTTTAACGCCCTTGCTATCGGACAATCGCAACAGCCTGAGGCAAAGTGTAACTAAAGGTTCAGATTCACATTTTTCAGACATGACTGGGCGTGTAACGATTACACCGCCAGGGGTGTGCTGCGTCACGTTTGTGGAGAGCGGAAATCCGCTCCCCTTGAATGCACGCCGCTTTTCCGCAACACTATTTGGTGTGTAAACGCTTACCCCCAATAAGAAGGTAATGAATGGCGACAATAAAGGATGTGGCCCGTCTGGCTGGCGTGTCGGTGGCCACCGTCTCGCGCGTGATTAATGATTCACCAAAGGCCAGTGACGCATCACGTCAGGCGGTACAAAGCGCCATGGAATCCCTGAATTATCATCCCAATGCCAACGCTCGCGCGCTCGCCCAGCAGTCCACAGAAACGATTGGTCTGGTGGTGGGCGATGTTTCCGATCCCTTTTTCGGCGCCATGGTGAAAGCGGTTGAACAGGTTTCCTATCAGACAGGCAATTTTTTGCTGATCGGCAATGGCTATCATAACGAACAAAAGGAACGCCAGGCCATTGAACAGCTGATCCGCCACCGCTGCGCGGCGCTGGTGGTTCACGCTAAAATGATCCCGGATGCCGAACTGATTCACCTGATGAAGCAGATGCCCGGAATGGTGATTATCAACCGCATCATTCCCGGCTTTGAGAAACGCTGCGTGGCGCTCGACGACCGCTACGGCGCCTGGCTTGCCACGCGGCACCTGATTCAGCAGGGCCATACCCGGATTGGCTATCTCTGTTCCAATCACCCCATTTCTGATGCGGAAGACCGTCTGCAGGGCTACTACGATGCCCTGCGTGAAAACGGGCTGCCGTGTAATGACCGTCTGGTGGCCTACGGCGAACCGGACGAGAGCGGCGGTGAACAGGCCATGACCGAACTGCTGGGCCGCGGACGGAATTTCACGGCGGTTGCCAGCTATAACGACTCTATGGCCGCAGGGGCAATGGGGGTGTTGAATGACAACGGAATTGAGGTACCGGCAGAAATTTCGCTGATTGGCTTCGACGACGTGCTGGTCTCCCGCTACGTTCGCCCGCGTCTGACCACCGTGCGCTACCCAATCATCACCATGGCAACGCAGGCCGCCGAGCTGGCGCTAGCGCTGGCTGAACAGCGCCAGCCGCCGGAAATTACCCATCTGTTTAGCCCGACGCTGGTCCGTCGTCACTCCGTTGCGTCGCCTGCAGAAGCACAGAGCGAATAACGGTAGAGGTGCACCCGCGTGTTGGGGTATTCCAGCCCATCACCGATATACTGCCAGCCGTAACGTTCGTAAAAGTCGCGGCAGGCAGACCAGAGATGGAGCTCCTCATACCCGGACTGCGCGGCGTAAGTGATAACATGCCGCTGAAGTTCTCCCGCAAGCCCCTTGCCTCGCGCCGCGTCGTCAACGTAGAGCGCCGCCAGCCACGGACAGAGATCCTGACGGGTGATCAAATCGCAGCGCCAGAGTCCCACCGTGCCAAGAAGCTGTTCGCCGTCAACGGCAATAAACGTCAACGGTAATGCCCCAGGCGTCTGGCTGTGCTCAACAATGCTGTGGAAAAATGCCCGAGGAAGCCCTTCGCCAAAGGCCTGCCAGATCCAGTCGGTAACCTGCTCTGCGAAGTGTGGCGCCTTGTAAAGCGGGAGGATGACAGCCTTATTCATGTTTCACCTGCATTTTCTCATGTATTTACTGGCCTGATGCTCCAGCCCGGTTCGGTGATTATCTTACCAGAGTCAGGCTATTGAGTTTGACTTCAGGCTGGCCGGACGAATCGTTACCAAAAAGCGTGATCGTGGCAGAGTTTTTGCGCTTCCCGCATCGCTTATACGGCATAAGCTCTGTGGTAAACTGCAGATCGTTACGTGGAAGCAGGAATATAGAATGGCAACAATGCTGGATGTATCACTGCGCGCGGGCGTGTCGAAGGCCACGGTATCGCGCGTGCTGAACGGCACAGGTTAGGTAAAAGAGAGTACGCGTCAGCAGGTGTTTGCTGCGATGGAAGAGCTGGGCTATCGCCCGAACTTTCTCGCGCGCTCGCTGGCTAACCAGACCAGCAACAGCATTGGTCTGGTCGTCTCGACCTTTGACGGCTTTTATTTTGGCCGCCTTCTCCAGCAGGCGTCGCGGCAGACCGAAACTCACGGGAAACAACTGATCGTCACCGACGGTCACGACGCGCCGGAACAGGAAGAGCAGGCGGTGCAGATGCTGGCCGATCGCCAGTGCGATGCCATCGTGCTTTACACACGCTACATGAGCGAAAAAGCGATCGTCAAACTGATGAACACCGTGAAAACGCCGCTGGTGGTCATTAACCGTGAAGTGAGCCAGGCGCCGGATCGCTGCGTGTTCTTCGAACAGCAGGATGCCGCATTCAAGGCCGTGGATTACCTGATCGGCCAGGGCCATCGGGAGATCGCCTGTATCACCGTCCCGATCCACACTCCCACGGGTAAAGCGCGGCTGATGGGCTATCGCAAGGCGCTGGAAAAGCATGGTATCCGTCTGGACGAGCGTCGGATAAAGTACGGCGATGCAGGAATGACGCGGGGATACGAGCTTTGCAAGGAATTGATTGCCGACGGAGTACCGTTTAGCGCCCTGTTTGCCTGTAACGACGATATGGCGCTGGGGGCGTCCAAAGCGTTGCACCAGGCGGGGCTGAAAATCCCGCAGGATATCTCCCTGTTCGGCTTTGATGATGCCCCAAGCGCGAAATGGCTGGAGCCTGCGCTCTCGTCGGTTTATCTGCCCATCGACAATATGATTGTCACCGCCATCGATCAGGCGATCCGGCTGGCAAGAAACCAGCCGGTCGATGCCATCCCGCCGTTTACCGGCACGCTGGTGTTACGCGATTCGGTCACAACGGGGCCGTACTTTCATCAGATGAGTTCTAAAGCCAGCAGTTCCTGAATGGTCTGGCGACGGCGTATCAGCCGCGCCTTGCCATTATCAAACAGCACTTCCGGCAGCAGCGGGCGACTATTGTAGTTAGAGGACATAGACGCCCCGTAGGCACCGGTGTCGTGCAGCACAAGATAATCACCCGGTTTGACCTCTGGCAGCGCGCGGGTTTCCACTTTGCCGCCCTCCTGCTGGGTAAACACGTCACCCGATTCGCACAGCGGCCCCGCAACGACCGTCTCAACGCGCGGCGCCTGCGTTAAATCGCGGCCGTCGGCAGCCAGGGCGGTAATGTGGTGATAGCTGCCGTACATGGACGGACGCATCAGGTCGTTAAAGCCTGCATCAATCAAGACGAAGTGGCGAGACCCCATCTCTTTCACGCTGCGCACCTGCGAAACCAGCACGCCGGCTTCCGCCACCAGGAAACGACCCGGCTCAATTTCCAGCTTCACCGCGTGGCCCAGATGCGCGGCAATTTGATCGCGCGCGGCGCTCCACAAACCGTAATAGTGATCGGTATCGATCGCCTCTTCCCCTTCGCGATAAGGAATGGAGAGACCACCGCCCGCAGAGATCGCCTCCAGATCCTGACCGAAGTCGACAACCTGACGCACCATCGCGCCGCACACCTGTTCCAGGTGGCCGTAATCCACCCCAGAGCCAATGTGCATATGAATACCCACCAGCTTCAGGTTGTAGCGCTGTAACACCTCCAGCGCGGCAGGCATGTCGGCATACCAGATCCCGTGCTTGCTGTTTTCGCCGCCGGTATTGGTTTTTTGGCTGTGGCCATGACCAAAGCCCGGGTTCACGCGCAGCCAGACGCGGTGGCCGGGAGAAACCTGACCGAGCTGCTCGAGCATATCCACAGAACCGGCATTTACCGGGATCTGCAGTTCGTGAACGCGCGCCAGCGTCGCATCGTCGATCACATCGGCAGTAAAGACGATCGCGTCGCTGTCGGCTTTCGGATCGTATCCGGCTACCAGCGCGCGCTCGATTTCGCCGAGTGAAACGGAGTCAACCTTCACGCCCTGCTCACGCATCAGGCGCAGAATATGAATATTGGAGCAGGCCTTCTGGGCAAAACGCACCACGTCGAACTGATGCAGGGCGGCGATCTTCTCGCGGACAATCTGCGCGTCGTAGACCCACACCGGACAGCCAAACTCGGCAGGCAGGCGCAGCAGGTTGTCGGCGTTCAAATCGGTATCAGTCTGGTTCAGCGGGCGTGGCATGGTCTTCTCCGGATAAATGCGTTTTGATGATTACGCCACAGCGCAAGGAGAATAAAAAATATCGTTTTATAGCGAGTCTATGCAAAAATGATATGGACAGTTCTCTGCTTTCAGGTGCCCTATGCCCGCCGTCAATTTACGCCATATCGAGATTTTTCACGCCGTGATGACCACCGGCAATCTCACCGAAGCCGCACAGATGCTGCACACCTCGCAGCCGACGGTGAGCCGCGAGCTGGCGCGCTTCGAGAAAGTGCTGGGGCTGAAGTTGTTCGAACGCACCCGGGGCCGGCTTCACCCGACGGTACAGGGGTTACGCCTGTTCGAGGAAGTTCAGCGCTCCTGGTACGGGCTGGACAGAATCGTGAGCGCCGCGGAAAGCCTGCGCGAGTTTCGCCAGGGCGAGCTGTCGATCGTCTGCCTGCCCGTCTTTTCGCAATCCTTTTTGCCGATGCTGCTGCAACCCTTTCTGGCCCGATACCCGGAGGTCAGCCTCACCATCGTGCCGCAGGAATCTCCCCTGCTTGAAGAGTGGCTTTCGGCTCAGCGCCATGATTTAGGCCTGACCGAAACCCTCACCACCCCAGCGGGCACGGCGCGCACGGAGCTGCTCTCGTTAGATGAAGTGTGCGTTCTGCCCGCCGGGCATCGGCTTGCCGGTAAGGCGGTGCTCACGCCGGAGGATTTTCACGGGGAAAACTACATCAGCCTGTCGCAGACCGACAGTTACAGACAGCTGCTGGATACCCTGTTTGCCGAGCATCAGGTCAAACGGCGAATGGCGGTGGAAACGCACAGCGCGGCCTCGATTTGCGCGATGGTGCGTGCCGGCGTCGGCGTCGCGGTGGTCAATCCACTCACGGCACTGGATTATGCCGGAAGCGGGATCGTCATCCGCCGCTTTAGCGTGTCCGTCCCGTTCACCGTGAGCCTGATCCGTCCGCTACACCGTCCGGCTTCCGCGCTGGTGGACGCTTTCACCGAACACGTCATGGAGCACGCGCGTCAGGTGGCGCTTCGCTTACCTGACCTGCAGGACCCACTATGACAGCATAAACGCCACGGCATCCGCAGCATGAATGGCGGTGGTATCAAAGACCGGAAGAGGGCTTCGCTCAACGGGTACCAGCAAACCGATCTCCGTGCAGCCGAAGATCACCCCTTCAGCCCCCTGCTGCGCGAGTTTTTCGATGACGCTGACGTAGAAGGCGCGGGAGGTTTCGCTGAAGGTGCCGAGACAGAGCTCGTCAAAGATAATCTGATTGATGCGCACCCGGTCCTCTTCTTCAGGGATCAGGCTTTCGATCCCAAACGCGCTGCGCAAACGCCCGCGATAGAAATCCTGTTCCATGGTGTAGCGCGTGCCCAGCAGCGCTACGCGGCGCATCCCGGATGCCGCAATTGCGCGCCCGGTCGCGTCAGCGATATGCAGGAACGGCAGCGAGCAGCGGTTCTCAATATGCGATGCCACCTTGTGCATGGTATTGGTACAAAGCAATATCCCCTCGGCGCCAGCCCGCTCCAGCCCCAGCGCCGCCTGGGCCAGGATCGCCCCGGCTTTATCCCACTCGCCGCTCGACTGGCAGGCTTCGATTTCATGAAAATCAACGCTGTGCAGGAGCAGGTTTGCGGAGTGCAGACCACCCAGACGCTGTTTTACCCCTTCGTTAATCAGGCGATAATAAGGGATTGTCGATTCCCAGCTCATTCCACCTAACAGGCCGATCGTTTTCATCATCCCTCCTTTTCGTTGATTTCTTCTTTTAACACAACCGGTGCCAATAAAAAAAGGCGCTCTGTTCAGCGCCTTGTTAAACCAATATCCGTTATCGCCTGCATACGCTGGAATACGTAAACAGGCAATCCGATCACACGCCAATATTCCGCAGCTTCTCCCCAGCCATCAGCTTGCGCTCGATGTGTTCCAACGTCACGCCTTTGGTTTCTGGAATCAGCCAGAACGTGACGCCAATAAATGCCACGTTCAGCACTGTATAGAGCCAGAACGTTCCCGCTGCACCAATCGCGTCCAGCAGCGTCAGGAAAGTCGCGCCGATGATCATGTTCGATACCCAGTTGGTGGTCGTGGAACAGGTGATGCCAAAGTCGCGGCATTTGAGCGGCTGAATTTCGGAGCACAGGATCCACACCACCGGCGCGGCGCTCATCGCGTAACCTGCGATACACATCATGGTCATCCCGACAGAAAGCCAGGAGAGTCCGCTGGAAGCCGTGCCGTTATCAAACTGCATCAGGCAGTAGCCGAGGATCAGCGTGCCGAGCGCCATCACGCTGAAGCCAATTTTCAGCGCCGGTTTGCGGCCCGCCTTGTCCACGGTGAATACGGCAATAAAGGTGGCAAACATGAAGGTCAGCCCGACCACCAGGGTGGCGATCATCTGCTGTTCGGTGGTGGTGAACCCGGCCATTTTGAAAATGCGCGGCGCGTAGTACATGATGATGTTCATGCCGGTGAACTGCTGCATCGCCTGCAGCAGCATGCCGAGGAAGACCGCCCGGCGCACGTTGCGGTTGATTTTAAACAGCGCCCAGCCCCCCTGCTTGAGCTTCAGGCTTTCGCGGATCTCGTTCAGCTCCTCGCGGGCTTTTTCAGAGGTATCGCGCAGCATGCGCAGCACCTCTTCCGCCTCCACGTGGCGCCCTTTTTGCGCCAGCCAGCGCGGGCTGTTCGGCAGGAAAATCACTAAAACAATCAGCACCACCGCTGGCAGCGCCAGCACGCCGAGCATTGCGCGCCAGTTGCCGCTGTAGCTGAAGTAGGTGTCAGACAGAAACGCCAGCACGATACCCAGCGTGACCATCAGCTGATACATGCTGATCATCTTCCCGCGCACGTTCTCGCTCGCCATTTCGGAGAGATAAAGCGGTGCCGTGTAGGAGGCAATCCCCACCGCCACGCCCAGCAGCACGCGGGAAAGCAGCAGAACCTCAACGTTTGCGGCAAAGGCGGAGCCAATGGAGCCGGCGACAAAAAGAATCGCCCCGGCCATCAGGCTGTATTTGCGCCCCAGGCGAAACGAGAGCCAGCCGTTGAACAGCGCGCCAATGGCCGCGCCGAGCATCATGCTGCTCACCACCCACTCCTGCAGGCGGCTGCTCAGGGTAAAGTGATCGGTAATAAAGGGCAATGCACCGGCAATGACGCCAATATCCAGTCCAAATAACAGGCCCGCCACGGCGGCGGCAATAGAGACAAACTGGTTCATGCGGCGAGTATCACGCAGCGCAGCGGGCATTAGGGTAGAGTCATTTATAGATGTCATATTTTCCTGCCTGAACAGTGAAATTCGTTAAGTGAAATTACGAGATAGCGAGAAAAAGTGTCAGGCGGGAAAAGGTGAAGATATGGATTATTTCGCTGCGACATAGCGTTCTGTGATGGACATTACAATTTCAACTAACGCTGAATAATCACATGCTTTTACTAATCATCTAATTTTTAAAGATTAAAAGTGTGATGGCTGTCGTTCATGATTTTTTAGTATGGATTTTCCGTGTTTATCCATATGGATTTTGACAATTTTTAAGCAAAAAAAAACCTCTGCCCAAAAGCAGAGGTACAGACCCGATGCGGGCTATCGCGCCAGCCAGCCGCCATCGACCGCCACGGTGTAGCCGTTGATGTAGTCCGATGCGGACGAGGCCAGAAAGACCACCGGCCCCATCAGATCGCCCGGAAGCCCCCAGCGCCCCGCCGGAATGCGGTCGAGGATTTCCGCGCTACGCTGCTCGTCCGCACGCAGCTGCTGCGTGTTGTTGGTCGCCATGTAACCCGGCGCAATCGCATTCACATTGATGTTGTGTTTCGCCCACTCGTTTGCCAGCAGGCGGGTCACGCCCATCACGGCGCTTTTGGAGGCGGTGTAAGACGGCACGCGGATACCGCCCTGGAACGAGAGCATGGAGGCAATATTCACGATCTTGCCGCCGTTCCCCTGCGCGATAAAGTGCTTTGCCGCCGCCTGGGACATGAAAAAAACGCTCTTGATGTTCAGATCCATCACGTCGTCCCAGTCGCGCTCGCTGAAATTGATCGCATCTTCACGGCGAATCAGCCCGGCGTTGTTGACCAGAATGTCGATGTGACCGAATTCCGCCACCGCGCGATCCAGCAGTTCAGGAATGGCATCGATTTTACGCAGGTCGGCGGTCAGGCTCAGGAAGCGGCGGCCCAGGGCCGTCACGCGCTCGAGGGTTTCCGTCGGTTCAACGATATTAATTCCGACGATATCGCAGCCCGCTTCCGCCAGGCCTAACGCCATCCCCTGACCCAGCCCGGTGTCACACCCGGAAACCACCGCCACTTTTCCCTGCAGAGAGAATGCATCCAGAATCATGTTTATTCCTTACTCTTTCAGAGCCTGTCACTCACAGGCAGGTTTATGCGTCACTGCCCGCGACTAGCGCAGATCGCTGACCGCAACATGGTCCATATCATCAAAGACCTGGTTTTCACCCACCATTCCCCAGATAAAGGTGTAGGCTTTTGTCCCTACGCCGGAATGAATAGACCAGCTCGGCGAAATCACCGCCTGCTCGTTATGCATCACGATATGGCGCGTTTCCTGCGGCTGTCCCATCATGTGGAACACGCACGCGTCCTCATCCATGTTGAAGTAGAAGTAGACTTCCATGCGGCGCTCGTGGGTATGGCACGGCATGGTATTCCACAGGTTGCCCGGCGCAAGTTCGGTCAACCCCATGCTGAGCTGGCAGGTCTCCAGCACGTCCGGCACGAAGTATTTATTGATGGTGCGGCGGTTGCTGGTGAGGTTGTCGCCCAGCGTCACGGGTGCGACGTCTGCCGGGGTCACCTTTTTGGTTGGACAGGTGGCGTGGGCCGGCGCGCAGTTATAGTAGAATTTCGCAGGCCTGCTGGCGTCGATGCTGGCAAAGACCACGTCTTTCGCCCCTTTACCCACGTACAGCGCCTCGCGATGGCCAATCTCATAGCACCGTCCGTCTACGGTGATGGTGCCCGGCCCGCCGATGTTAATCACCCCCAGCTCGCGACGTTCGAGGAAATAATTCACGCCCAGCTGTTTACCGACCTCGCCGCCCACGGAGACGGTTTTCGTGACGGGCATAATGCCGCCCACAATAATGCGGTCGATATGGCTGTAAACCATGGTGTACCTGTCAGCCTCGAATATCTGCTCGACTAAAAATGCCTTGCGCAGCCCCTGCGTATCCAGCGTTTTGGCGTGCGCGCTGTGGATGCTTTCTCTGACGTCCACGGTAACCTCCAGATGTGGTCATGCCCGAAGGCGGGAAGTAAAACGAAACAGCGTTCCGTTTTACATGATGAGCACATACTATCGGCATAAAGTGGGCTTTTCAATTATATTTAAAACAACGTTTCATTTTTATTTTTGTTTATCGCGGAATTGATGCCCGGATCACGCTAAAACAGTCGGGAGATAAAGATCACGATAAAAAAAACCTCCCGGAGGAGGTCTTTTTTTAATGAGGAAAAATTAGCGTTCAATGGCCAGCGCCACCCCTTGTCCGCCGCCTATACAGAGCGTGGCAATCCCTTTGCGGGCGTTGCGCTTCTTCATTTCGTGGACCAGCGAAACCAGGATCCGGCAGCCAGACGCCCCGATCGGGTGCCCCAGTGCGATCGCCCCACCGTTTACGTTGACCCGCAGCGGATCCCACTCCAGCATTTTTCCGACGGAGATCGCCTGCGCGGCATAGGCTTCGTTCACTTCGATCAGATCCACATCAGAAAGCTGCCACCCCGCACGCTCCAGACAGCGACGGGTCGCATAGACCGGCGCGATCCCCATTAACGCAGGATCAACGCCCACGCTGGCGAATGCCTTAATGCGGGCCAGCACGGGAAGATCGAGTTCAAGGGCTTTGCTTTCGCTCATCATCATCACGGCGGCAGCGCCGTCGTTAATGGAAGAGGCATTTCCCGCCGTCACCGAGCCCTGCATTTCAAACGCAGGATTCAGCCTCGCCAGCCCTTCAGCGCTGGCGTCGGTGCGAGGCTGTTCATCGGTATCCACAACCATCACCTCGCCGTTCTGACGCAGCGCGCTGACCGGGACAATTTCGTCGCGAAAACGGCCGGAATCAATCGCCGCACGCGCTTTTTGCTGCGAGCTTAACGCATAGGCATCCTGCACCTCACGGCTGATGCCGTACTCGCGCGCCAGGTTTTCCGCCGTTACGCCCATATGATAATCGTTGAAGGCATCCCACAGCCCGTCATGCACCAGGCTGTCGAGCAGCTGGCTGTTACCCAGCTGTGCGCCGGTACGGCTGTCGGTCAGGACGTGCGGCGCGCGGCTCATATTCTCCTGCCCGCCCGCAATGATCACGTCCGCCTCACCACACTGAATGGCCTGCGTCGCGAGATGCAACGCTTTTAATCCTGAACCACAGACGTCGTTGATAGTGATAGCGGAGACGGTATTGGGCAGTCCGCCCTTCAGCGCCGCCTGTCGCGCAGGGTTTTGCCCAGCACCGGCCGTGAGGACCTGTCCCAGAATCACCTCATCAACTTCCTGTGCTGCGATCCCGCTACGTTCTACCAGCGCTTTCACCACCACGCTGCCCAGGTCAACCGCCGAGTGACGCGCGAGCGCTCCCTGAAAACAGCCGATAGCTGTACGCAACGCACCCACTATTACGACATCTTTCATCACGACCTCTGTGTTAAATGACATGACGATAGTAGAGGATTGTTACTGGCAATTATCTTAATTGTTTAAAAATAGTGAGTTTAATCACAAGGATCAGCGTGCATCCTGCAGATACTGCCGCAGCCAGCTTCCGGCAACGCCGGGAGGGGATCGTTTATTCCACAGCAGATCGATGCCGATCGCCCGCGGCCAGCCGGGAACATTGAGCTGTACCAGGGATTTCGCGGCGGCAAATTCCTCCACCAGCGCGCACGGCAAGACGCACCAGCCAAATCCCTGTACCGCCATACTCAAGAGTAACAGGTAATTCGGGGCTGACCAGACGGGCCCGCGCGCGATCTCCGCCTCACGCTCAAGATAGGTGCTCAGCCGCAGCTCTCGCCAACCGTGCAGCTCGTCACGCTGAACGTCATCCTGCCCGGCCAGCGGATGCGTGGTCGCGACATAGATCGCCATGCGGGTCTGCATCGGCAGCCGGATGGCGCCAATATCCGTAGGATAACCGTCTCGCGCTTCGGTGAGGCCAATCTGCGCGCGCTCCTTTTGCAGCAGATCGATCACGTCCTCCTCCTCGCCAATCAGACATTCGAATTCCGTATGGGGAAAGCGCGCGTCAAACTGCTTCATCATCTCTTCCAGCACGTCCGGGTTGAGGGTATCGGAAAGGACAAACGTCAGACGCGCCTCCGTTTGCGCCGTGAGCGACACCGCCAGCTCATCCAGCCGCGTGCTGGCGGCGAGAATAGCCTGCACGTAGCCCAGCACCTGTTCCCCCTGGGCCGTTAACACCGGCTGGCGGGCCGAACGGTCAAACAGCTCAAATCCCAGATCGGCTTCAAGGTTGGCAATGGACGTGCTGACCGTCGACTGGCTTTTACGCAGCCGGCGTGCGGCCGCAGAGAAAGAGCCTGCTGCAACGGTCTCGACAAACGCGGTCAGGGCTTCGGGTGAATAGCGCATAACCTATCTACTTTTACGATGGATACTATCTTTAATATATCAGCTTTAGCGATAAAAATAGGCCACATCAGCGCCCATACTGGCGAATTAACGAGGTCTATCGCTATGCAACATCAGGATGCACTCCAACGTAAACTGCCGGAGCGGATCTTTCATGCTGTCTGTTTTGAAGGGATTGCGACGGCGATCCTCGCCCCTACCGCGGCGTGGCTTATGCAGCGTTCCGTGGTGGAAATGGGTGGGTTGACCATTATTCTGGCCACCACCGCCATGCTGTGGAACATTATTTATAACGTCGGCTTCGACCGTTTCTGGCCTGTTCAGCGCGTCAAACGTACGGCAAAAGTGCGTGCGCTGCATGCGCTGGGGTTCGAATGCGGCTTTATTGTGATTGGCGTGTCGATTGTCGCCGCCGTGCTGGGCGTCACCCTGCTGCAGGCATTCACACTGGAAATAGGTTTCTTCCTGTTCTTCCTGCCGTACACCATGTTCTATAACTGGGCGTACGATAATCTGCGTGAGAAATTTCTTAAGCGCCGCCAGCAACGACGCGCCCTGGCAGGCTGAACCGCCTCTGGCCGGACGCCCGTTCCGGCCCGACGTCTTCGAAGCAACTGCGCTCTTAAGGCATAACTATGGTAAATTGCACGCCATTCTGATGGTTTGATAGTTGATACGTTGCTCTAATGTCGAAAATTTGGTCAAAAGATGAGACTCTCTGGAGTTTCGCTCTCTACGGCACGGCCGTGGGCGCAGGAACGCTCTTCCTGCCCATTCAGCTGGGCTCCGCAGGCGCAATCGTCCTGTTTATTACCGCCCTCGTGGCCTACCCCTTAACCTACTGGCCGCACAAAGCGCTGGCGCAATTTATCCTGTCGTCGAAAACGAAAGGCAACGAAGGGATCACCGGCGCCGTTTCGCACTATTACGGCAGGAAGATCGGCAACCTGATCACCACGCTCTATTTCATCGCCTTCTTTGTGGTGGTGCAGATTTATGCGGTGGCCATCACCAACTCGTTAACCGAGCAGCTGGCAAAACACCTGACGGTAGACACCACCGTTCGCGTGCTGGTTAGCCTGGGCGTGGTGCTGGTCCTGAATCTGATCTTCCTGATGGGACGGCATATCACGATAAAAGTGATGGGCTTCCTGGTGTTTCCGCTGATCGCCTATTTCCTGTTTGTCTCGCTCTACCTGATCGGCAGCTGGCAACCCTCGCTGCTGACCAGCCAGATGGCCGTCGATCGCCATACGCTGCACCAGGTCTGGATTTCGATTCCGGTGATGGTGTTTGCGTTCAGCCACACGCCGATTATCTCGACGTTTGCCGTTGACCGCCGCGAGAAGTTCGGGGACGAGGCCATGGCTAAATGCAAGAAAATCATGAAGGTGGCATACCTGATTATCTGCCTGAGCGTGCTGTTCTTTGTCTTCAGCTGCCTGCTTTCTATTCCACCGTCGTATATTGTGGCCGCCAAAGAGGAAGGAGTGACAATCCTGTCTGCGCTGTCGATGATGCCCTCTTCACCGGCGTGGCTCGGCATTTCCGGGATTGTCGTGGCGATTATTGCGATGTCGAAATCGTTTCTCGGCACCTATTTTGGGGTGATTGAAGGGGCGACGGAGATCGTGAAGTCGTCGCTGAACCAGGTGGGCGTGAAAAAGAGCCGCGCCTTTAACCGCGCGATATCCATCATGGGGGTGTCGTTAATCACCTTTGCCGTCTGCTGCATTAACCCGAACGCCATTTCGATGATTTACGCCATCAGCGGCCCGCTTATCGCCATGATCCTGTTTATCATGCCGACGCTGTCGACGTATCTGATCCCCTCCCTGAAACCGTACCGTTCCATTGGCAACCTGCTGACGCTGATCGTCGGGGTGCTGTGCGTGTCGGTGATGTTTGTCGGCTAATTCCCTTTCCTGCCCGGCGCGCTGCCGGGCAGGCCATTCAGTCCCGGCCTCCTGCTTACAGCGGAAAAGGCCTGTCCTGCACCACCGTTTTCATGACAAGCGTTGAGCGAAGATGCTGCACGCCGGGCATAGCGGAGAGCTTCTCGTCGTAGAGCTTCTGGAAAGCGGAAAGGTCGCGGGTCACGACGTGCATCAGATAATCAGGATCGCCAAACAGGCGCTGGGCCAGCACGATCTGCGGGATCTCCTCCACCGCCTCTTCAAACGCGCTGACCGCCTTGCGGTCCCCCTCTTTCAGCGTCGCGAACACTATCGCCAGGAAGTTAAACCCCATTTTGGCGGGGTCGAGGCTGGCACGGTATCCCGTTATGGCCCCGCTTTGCTCCAGCGCCCGCACGCGACGATGGCACGGCGAAAGGCTCAGATTCACCCGCTCAGCCAGTTCGGTAAGCGACAGGCGGCCGTCAGACTGCAGTTCAGCAAGAATTTTTCTATCGATGCTATCCATGTGGAAGATTTTCTCATTTTCACCGTGTTATGAGCATAACATTGAAAGCCTATTTCGCAGTGTTAGCGATATTCTTTTTCGCAACGTATAACGCACTGCGGGAGTATTTCAGGACGATGGAAATGAGTATTGTGGCCGGCTTTTGGGTGGTTTCGTTTCTGCTCATCATGACCCCGGGGGCCGACTGGGCCTACGCTATTAGCGCCGGAATCAACGGCCGCCGCGTGGTCCCGGCGGTGATGGGGCTGATGTCCGGGCATCTGCTAGCCACATTGATTGTGGTGGCAGGCGTGGGGGTATTGATTGCTCAACATCCGCTGGCGTTAGCCGGGCTGACCGTGGCGGGAGCCCTGTATCTCCTGTGGCTTGGCATAACGTTATTGCGTCACCCGGCCGCACCGGAGAAGGCCACCCAGCATGCGGGTAACTGGACGCAGTGGGCGGTGAAAGGACTCTGCATTAGCGGCCTTAACCCGAAGGTTTTTTTGCTGTTCCTGGCCCTGCTTCCGCAATTCACAGACCCAACCGGAAGCTGGTCGATAGCGATGCAGATGTCCGCGCTTGGGATGATGCACCTTATCACCTGTACCCTGGTCTATCTGCTGGTGGGTTATGGTTCGAAAGCGGTGCTGGCGACCCGGCCACAGGCGGCCCGTCTGGTGAGCAGGGCATCGGGAGGGTTGATGGTGCTGAGCGCGATGGTACTGCTGTTTGAGCAGGTGAGATAACTGTCTTTTTTGCCGGGTGGCGCTGCGCTTACCCGGCCTACATTTCACAACGATATCAATTAATTGCACAATTCATTGTAGGCCCGTGCAAGCGTAGCGCCGCCGGGCGAAACTCACAAATCGCACATTGTCAGCAGTCTGAAAAAACACCGGCCATCGCCGGTGTGAGTTACGCCCGAATGTCGTCATATTCCCGCGTTTTATCAAACTCATGTTTCGCGAACGGGCACAGCGGAATAATTTTGCGGTTCTCACCGCGCATCTTCTCCACCACTTTCGCCACCAGCTGTTTACCGACGCCCTGCCCTTTCAGGCTCTCATCCACATCGGTGTGCTCGATAATGCTCAGGTGCTCGCCGGTCGGCACGAAGACAATCTCCGCGACCTGGTTGCCGTTCGCATCATTCACGTAAAACTTGTTATGGCCTTCCAGAATATCCATGGTTCCTCGCTTATTTTTGGCGATACTTCAGCGCACCGCTCGGGCAGGTATCAATTACGCGGACAACCGTTTCAACGTCCACTTCATCGGGAATGATCCACGGCTTACGTTTCAGATTAAACAGCTTTGCGCTGCCACGCACGCAGTTACCGGAGTGTTTGCAGATCCCGGTGTTGAAGTAGACGTCAATTTTCTTGCCGGTATAGGCCCGGTAACCCGCATCCAGTAGCTCTTTATCCATGACATTGCCTCTGTAATTATTATCGTGCTGAATGAAGAATAGCCTGACGGGATCCTGATGGCTATATACCCGTCATACTTCAAGCTGCAGGTGCGTTGGCTGCACTCACTCACCCCAGTCACGTACTTATGTACGCTCCCGGGGATTCGTTCCCTTGCCGCGTTACTCGGCCTGTGGCCTCGCCCCTTCGGGGCCAGCGCAAGCGCTGTTCAAAACGGCAAGCCGTTTTGTCCTGCAACTCGAATTATTTAGGGTATAACGCCGAAAACGAAAAGCCAGGTCACAACTCTTTTCTTGCCAGATTGCGTCCGCTATTTGCCCATGTCAGGCTCGGCAAATGTCACTTTTACATAACATCCGCAGGTTGAATGAAACGCAGACTCTCTTTTCAGGTAAAGCTGTTTTTAGCGCTGGTGTGCTTTTCCTGCCTGCTGTTAGTTCTGCTGGGAACGATCCTGTTTCATTTTATTGACCGACAGCTCCATCACGATCTCGGCCAGCGCGCCCGGGTGCAGGCCAGCCAGATCGCGCTGATGCCGGGTCTGGCGGCCATGGTTGCGGCCAGAGATATTCCGGGGATAGCCCGGTTAATTCAGCCGCTACGCGCCCAAAGCGATGCCAGCTACATTGTGATTGGCGATACCGAGGAACAGCACCTCTATCATTCGGAATCCCCGGAACGCATAAATTTACCGATGATCGGTGGGGATAATGCGGAGGTATTACAGGGCAAAACCATTATTTCCGTGCGCAAGGGCGGGATTGGGGTTTCACTGCGCAGCAAAGCGCCGATCTTTAACGCGCAGCACCAGGTGATTGGTATTGTCTCGGTCGGCTATCTGACCTCCTATATTGCCAATATTAACGCCCGCATTCTCTGGCAGTCCGGGCTGTACGGCGCGGGGCTTCTGCTGCTGCTGTTTATGTTCTCCTGGCTGTTTACCCGCAATCTCAAAAAACAGATGTTCCGACTGGAGCCGAAAGATATCGCTCAGCTGGTTTTGCAGCAGCGCGCGCTATTAGAAGCCATGTATGAAGGGGTATTTGCCGTCAATGATGAGAAGCAGCTGATTTTGATTAACCGGGCCGCACGAGAAATGCTGGATATCCGGCAAAGTGAGAAAGAACTTATCGGTAAACCGCTGGAAGACGTTCTGCAGACGTCGCCGGGCTTTTTATCCCAGCGCTACGCCTCGGTGAGCAGCGGTAGCCACGACCAGATTGCGGTGCTGAACCAGCGGGAGGTGATCGTCAACCGCGTCGCGATTGAGGTCGAACCGGGCGTTGAAAGCGGCTGGGTCTACAGCTTTCGCGACAAAAATGACATTAACACGCTCAGCAGCCAGCTCAGTCAGATCAAGCGCTATGCGGATAACCTGCGCATTATGCGCCACGAGCAGCTGAACTGGACCGCCACGCTGGTGGGCTTGCTGCAGATGAAACACTATGACGAGGCGATTCGCTACATTCAGGTGCAGTCCGAAGGCGCGCAGCGCGTGCTGGACTTTGTCTCCGCCCGTTTTTCTTCTCCCGCGCTGTGCGGGCTGCTGCTCGGAAAATACGTCAGCGCGCGCGAAAAAGGCATCGAACTGCTGTTTGATCCCGCCTGCCAGCTCACCCGCATGCCCGCCACGCTCAACGAAACGGAGCTGATGTCCATTATTGGTAACCTGCTGGATAACGCGGTAGACGCGACCCTTAAGGCTCCGGTCCCCGCGCCGGTGGAACTCTACATTTCTGACCGAAACCAGGAGCTGCTGATCGAGGTGGCCGACCGGGGCTGCGGGGTGGAGGATGCGATGAAGCCGCATATTTTCCGCCAGGGATTCAGCAGCAAGCCGGAACGTGAAAACGACATTGTGGGTACCGAGCACGGTATTGGCCTGTATCTGGTGGCAGGATATATCGACAAGGCTGGCGGCAGCATTGAGATTGCCGACAACACGCCACAGGGGACTATTTTTTCTGTGTTTATTCCGAATGGGCAAAAGCATGACCCGAGCACTTGATGTTGTGATCGTTGAAGATGAGCCGCACCTGGCGGAGCTGCATCGCGAGTATATCGAGCAGAATTTTCATTTGCGCGTGGTGGGCATCGCCGCGTCGATTGAGCAGGCATGCAGCCTGATTCGTCAGCATCAGCCGCGGCTTATCCTGCTGGACAACTATCTCCCGGACGGTAAAGGCGTGGAGCTCATCGATAACCCGCTGCTGAAAAGCTATGAGTGTTCGGTAATCTTCATCACCGCCGCCAGCGATATGCAAACCTGCAGCCACGCCATGCGCAGCGGCGCGTTTGACTACCTCATCAAGCCCGTCTTTTTCCAGCGCCTGCACGCCTCGCTGGAGCGTTTTATGCGCTTCATCCACACCGTACAGCAGGTGAAGGTGGTCGACCAGCATGCGCTGGATCGCCTGTTTCATCTGCCTGCCGCGGAAGCCTCCGTAACGCCATCCACAAAGGGCATTGAACCCCAGACGCTGGAGCGGATAAAACGCCTGTTCGCCGAGCATCCCGACAGCGCGATGTCGGTTGAAGAGGTGGTAGAAAACGTGGGGATCAGCAAAACCACGGGGCGTCGCTACCTCGAATACTGCGTGGAGAGTGGGTTAATCAGCGTTGAAATGCTGTACGGCAATATTGGTCATCCTCGCCGGTTATACCGCAAAGCCCCCGATAAACCGTAATCCAAAACCGTTCGTTGGCTAACGTTCGCGGATTTTATGGTGTTAATTGCTGAAACGACGGCGACAATCACACTTCGGAATCATTGCCCTCGCCTCCCTATTGTCGGAGGCACGCTTTACGCTATGTTGACAATTAGTTCCTCAAATGTAACTAAAAGGTTAACTATAATGTCGAACACGTTCCGAATTTCTCTGCTTACCGCTACCGTACTGTTCTCTGCTTCTGCACTGTCTGCCCTGCCGCAGGGTTATCCTGCTGAGTATCAAAAAGTGGTTGATGCCGCCACGAAAGAGGGCAAGGTTGTCATCTATTCCACCACCGACATCAAAGCTGCCGGCCCGCTGATTCAGGGCTTCGAAAAAACCTACCCGGGCATTAAAGTCGAATACAACGACATGAACAGCACCGAGCTGTACAACCGTTTCATCAGCGAACAGGCTTCCGGCGGCGTGAGCGGCGACGTGGTCTGGAGCTCCTCGATGGACACGGGCTTGAAGCTCGCCACCGACTACGCCATGGAGTACAAATCCCCGGAGCAAAGCCAGCTGCCGAAATGGGCGGTCTGGAAAGATAAGGCCTACGGCACCACCTATGAGCCGGTGGTCTTTATCTACAACAAGCGCCTGATCCCGGCTGGCGACGTGCCGGATTCTCACGCCGCGCTGGCGAAGCTGATTGCCAGCCAGACGGACAAATTCAAGAACAAAGTCACCACCTACGACATCGAAAAATCGGGTCTGGGCTTTATGCTCTCGGTGCAGGATCACAACGCCGATCCGAACTACTTTAAGACCCTGGCCGACGTCGCCAAAGGAGGCCTGTCGGTGCAGTCGTCTACCGGCACCATGATGGAGCGCGTCTCCTCCGGTGAAAACCTGATCGGCTTCAACATCCTCGGTTCCTACGCGGAAGCGCGTGCGAAGAACGATCCGTCACTCGGCATCTCCTATCCGAAGGATTACACCCTGGTGCTGTCGCGCGTGTCGTTCATCAGCCAGCAATCGCAAAACAGCAATGCCGCGAAGCTGTGGCTGGACTACGTGCTCTCTGAACAAGGGCAAAGCATTCTGGCCAACCAGGCGGACATTCCCTCCATTCGTAACGATATCGAAGGGAAAAATGATATCGACGGCCTGACCAAAATCCTCGGCAACGCGCTGAAGCCGATCCCGGTTGATGAAACGCTGCTGGAATACCTGCAGCCGAAAAAACGCCTGGAGTACATCAAAGAGTGGCGTACCGCCGCCGGTAAATAAGCGTCTGAGCGCGGCGCTGGCCGCCGCGCTCCCTTATCGACTGAGTTCGTTTTTCTGGGCTGCAACACCAGGGATACCCCATGAATACATTACGCAGAAAGTGGCAAAGCCTGCCGCGAGGCATCGTCGTGCTGATAACCGCCCTGGTTATCTACACGCCGCTGTCGTTTATCGTGATCCAGAGCTTCCTGTCCGCGCCGTTCTTTTCGCCGTCAAAAGAGTGGAGCTTTGAATCATTTGATTTTATTTTCACCGACCCCGATTTTTATAAGGCCCTGAAAAGCGGCTTTATTCTGGCTTTCGGGCTGGTCTTTATCTCTATCCCGCTGGGCGGCGTGCTGGCGTTTCTGATGGTGCGTACCGACCTGCCCGGTCGCCGACTGATTGAGCCGCTGATCCTGGTCCCGATTTTCGTTTCACCGATGGTGCTGGGCTTCGGCTACGTGGTGGCCGCCGGTCCGGTGGGCTTTCTCTCCCAGTGGGCTGAGGCGCTGATTGGCTTTGTGCCGTGGAACATCTACGACATGTCGAGCATTGTGGTCATTGCCGGCCTGACGCACGTCCCGCACGCCTATCTGTATATCTCGTCAGCGCTGCGCAGCGTGGGCTCCGACGCGGAAGAAGCCGCACGCACCGCGGGCGCGTCGCCCTGGCAGGTGATGACCTCCGTCAGCCTGCCGATGGTGCGCCCGTCTATTCTGTACGCCACCGTGCTGCTGTTCTTCCTCGGGCTGGAAGTGTTCGGCCTGATGCTGGTCCTCGGCGACCCGGAAGGCAATATGGTGCTGGCGACCTATCTTTATAAACTGACGAACAAGATGGGTACCCCGTCCTATAACCTGATGGCGGCGGTTGCCGTGGTGCTGATCTGCATCACCATCCCGCTGGTGATGCTCCAGCGTCGCCTGATGCGCACCGCCAACCGCTTCGTCACCATGAAGGGCAAGGCCTCGCAGGCCCGCGCGCTACCGCTGGGTAAATGGCGCTGGGTGGCTGGCGCGGTGATTGCCTTCTGGCTCACCGTCACCATTGGCGTTCCGCTGCTCGGCGTGGTGCTGCGCGCGTTTATCTCCAACTGGGGCGTGGGCGTTTCGCTGTGGGACGAGCTTTCCCTGAACACCTTCCGCACCATCTGGGCGCAGCCCAACCTGCTGCGCGCCATCGTCAACTCCATGGCGATTGGCGTCATTGGCGGCGCGCTGGCCGTGGTGTGCTACCTGTTTGTCGGCATTGCCATGCACCGCAAGCCGGACAACACCACGCGTTTCCTGGACTACAGCGTGCTGGTGCCGCGCGCCGTGCCTGGCCTGCTGGCGGGTCTGGCCTTCCTGTGGGTGTTCCTGTTCCTGCCGATGTGGCTGGATAACTCGCTGAAATCCGGCTGGCTTTCCGGATTCGCCTGGACCGACTGGATGCGCGAAAACGTCATCGTCTGGCTGCGTTCGCTGCGCAGCACCATTTTCAGCGTCTGGCTGGCCTATACCGTGGTGTGGATGGCTTACGGGCTGAGGCTCATCTCTTCCACGCTGCTGCAGGTAGGGCCGGAGCTTGAAGAGGCCGCGCGCAGCACCGGAGCGACGCGCGGGCAGATCACCCGCCACGTTACCATCCCGCTCTCCCGCTACGGCCTTATCGGTTCGTGGCTGCTGATGTTCCTGATCTTTGAACGCGAATACTCAACGGGTGTGTACCTGCTTTCACCCGGCACGGAGACCATCGGCTCGATGCTGGTTTCCCTCTGGGCCGCGGGTGCCATCGATATCGTGGCGGCGCTCTCTTTCATTAACATCCTGCTGGTCGTGGTAGGTCTGGGCATTGCCCTTCGTTTCGGAGTGAAAATACATGATTGAATTAGCGGTTGACGATCTGCACTTAACCTACGGCGACAATCCTGTTTTAAAAGGTGTCTCCATGAACCTGAAGCGCGGCGAAGTGGTCTCCCTGTTAGGCCCCTCCGGCAGCGGCAAAACCACCCTGCTCCGCGCCGTCGCGGGTTTGGAAAAACCGACCCAGGGGTCGATTGTGATTGGCAACAATAAAGTTTACGACGGTACGCCGCGCAGCGAGGTCCCGGCGGAAGAGCGTAACCTGGGGCTGGTATTCCAGTCATACGCCCTGTGGCCGCACAAAACCGTGTTTGAGAACGTGGCCTATCCGCTCAAGCTGCGCAAAGTCCCGGCCAAAGAGATCCAGCAGCGCGTGCAGGACGTGCTGGACCAGCTGGGTCTGGGCCATCTTGGCAAACGTCACCCGCACCAGCTCTCCGGTGGGCAGCAGCAGCGCGTGGCGATTGGCCGCGCGCTGGTCTACAACCCGCCGGTGATTTTGCTGGACGAGCCGCTTTCCAACCTCGACGCCAAGCTGCGCGAAGAGGCCCGCGTGTTCCTGCGCGAGCTGATTATCAAGCTCGGGCTATCGGCGCTGATGGTGACGCACGACCAGAACGAAGCGATGTCCATTTCCGACCGCATCCTGCTGCTGAACAACGGCAAAATTGAGCAACAGGGTACGCCGCAGGAGATGTACGGCTCACCGAAAACGCTGTTTACCGCCGAATTTATGGGCAGCAACAATCGCCTGCACGGCAAGGTCACCGACGTGCGCGACGGCAGAGCGCGTATCGAAGGCAAAGGCTGGGTGCTGTGGGGCCAGGCCGGTGAAGGCGTGCAGAGTGGCGCTGACGCCACGGCGGTGATCCGCGTCGAGCGCGTCGCGGTGGTTGAGGGGCCAGGGGAAAATCAGCTTGAGCTACCGCTGCTCACCAGCATGTACCTCGGCGACCGCTGGGAGTACCTGTTCCGCACGGTGGGGGATGATTTTGTGATCCGCGCGTATGGGCATGAGGTTCGGGATCCGCAGCATTGCCATCTTTCGCTGCCGGAGAAGCATGTTTGGGTGTTCCCGAAAGGGTGATGAGTCAATAATTAATCTGCCATGGCCCGGTAGCGATTCGGTATGAACCGGAAACATGGGTAACACTTTAGACCGGATACATGGGTAACAGTTATAACTGGCATAGAAGAGGAGACTCGCTATGCCCTGGACTGAGACCCGACCTATGCAACGCCTTGATTTTATC
>NZ_JBMKHT010000020.1:0-81647 GCF_049238165.1 Enterobacter cloacae complex sp. IR5422
GAAAGCATCTAAGCACGAAACTTGCCCCGAGATGAGTTCTCCCTGAGACTTTAAGTCTCCTGAAGGAACGTTGAAGACGACGACGTTGATAGGTCGGGTGTGTAAGCGCAGCGATGCGTTGAGCTAACCGATACTAATGAACCGTGAGGCTTAACCTTACAACGCCGAAGATGTTTTGGCGAAGAGACAGATTTTCAGCCTGATACAGATTAACAGAATTTGCCTGGCGGCTTTAGCGCGGTGGTCCCACCTGACCCCATGCCGAACTCAGAAGTGAAACGCCGTAGCGCCGATGGTAGTGTGGGGTCTCCCCATGTGAGAGTAGGGAACTGCCAGGCATCAAATTTAGTAGTAAGCCGGTGCATTAATCCGGTGGTTACAAGCAATCTTCGGTGGAGCGGTAGTTCAGTCGGTTAGAATACCTGCCTGTCACGCAGGGGGTCGCGGGTTCGAGTCCCGTCCGTTCCGCCACTTATTAAGACATTAAGCCTGCCTTACTGGCAGGCTTAATGGCAAAAAACTTTAGGGGCGTAGCTCAGTTGGTAGAGCACCGGTCTCCAAAACCGGGTGTCGCGAGTTCGAGTCTCTCCGCCCCTGCCATATAGAATCCTTTGCTTCGGCAAAGGATTTTTTTTTGCCTGAAAGACTGTAAAAACGCCTCTTCTTACTATTCAGCCAGCATTCCTGCTGGCTGATGTATCAATCCATTACATTGATTTTTAACAGATCTTTTATCTGCGACTGCTTATCACTGTTTTGCAGCCAAATCGCATACAGCGGTCTGGTAAGCGTGGTGGAATCCATTACGGTATGCAGCCCAGCTTTAGTGTCTGCCCAGCGAACAGGTAACCAGGTACAACCTCTCAGCAAGGGCAGTTGCTGACAGGCGATCTCTGCAGAGCTGGTCGTTAACTGTGGGACGTCATCAGGTGCAATCAAGCCCGTCTCATGCTGCTGAAAATCAGGCCCCCATTCCAGGCGCAAATAGGTCAGGTCTGCCTTCATCATCGAAGGTTCAGAGGCATAAAGCGCCAGGCCAAACTGGCCCACAATCTGGCTGCTAAATTCGTCCATCTTGGGGGCTTCGGTTGTGATAAGAAGATCAAGCTGGCGCTCATGAAGTTGCTTAACCAGCGACTGCCGTTGCGCAATCCTGGCTTCAAATTGCAGGTGGCTATGAGATTGATAAAGCCGGGTAAGCCACTGACTTAGCATACATTCCCACAGGGAAGCGCTGGCCCCTATTGAGAACTCATTATGCCTCGAAGTATGTGCAACCTCTTTGCGTGCCGCCTGCCAGGTATTCATCAGCGTTTCTGCGTAAGGCAGCAGTTTTTCACCGGCGGGCGTGAGGCGAATATTGTTGCGATGGCGGGTAAAAAGATTCACACCCAGTTGATTTTCCAGCTGTCGAATACGAAAACTGACTGCTGACTGCGTCAGGTAAAGGGCTTCCGCTGCTCGCCCAAAGTGGCGTGTTCTGCTCACTTCAAGGAAAGTTTTAAGCAATTCCGTATCCACATCTTTCTCCGCAAAATTATTTGTCGTTATGATTTAAATGTTTTGTTTTACACTCTGTCAAGCGTAACTAATACTCCGCGCCATAAATAGCTCGGCCAAAGAATTAGGAGCGTGTAGGATGGCGGAAAGCTTTACGACGACTAATCGTTTTTTCGACAATAAACATTATCCGCGCGGGTTCTCTCGTCACGGCGATTTCACCATCAAAGAAGCTCAGCTGCTTGAGCGCCATGGTTATGCCTTTAACGAGCTGGATCTGGGCAAGCGTGAGCCTGCTACTGAAGACGAAAAACAGTTTGTTTCTGTTTGCCGTGGTGAGCGTGAGCCGCAGTCTGAAGCGGAACGTGTATGGATCAAGTATATGGCACGCATTAAGCGTCCAAAGCGCTTCCATACGCTGTCTGGCGGTAAGCCGCAGATGGAAGGTGCAGAAGACTACACCGAGTCTGATGACTAAGATGATAAGAAGGGGCTACGGCCCCTTTTTTATGCCAGCAACTTCTGCAGGTGCAGCAGCAAACGATCGATAGCGCGGTAACTCAGCGCCTCCTGCAAGTGTTTCCTCTCAATGTCAGTACATCCCTCCACGTCAGCAATGGTTCTGGCCACTTTTAGCAAACGTTGCCACGCTCGTATAGACAGCCCAAAGCGCGTCAACGTCTCCTCAAGCCATCCTGCATCTTCACTGTTAAGCGAACAAAACTGCCGGATCCCGGCATTATCAAGCCGAGCATTCAGCCTGTTTTGACGGGCGTATTGTCGTGCCTGGGCAGCGATCACCCGCTCGCGCACTTTTACTGAGCTCTCACCCGTTATGCCCGTCTGCCTGAGCAGGCCCGGCGGCGGGAGGGGGATTTCGAGGGATAAATCGAAACGGTCGAGGAATGGGCCGGAAAGCTTTCCCAGATAGCGCAGCGTCTGCTCTGGCGTACAGCGGTTATGGTTGCCCTGATAATGCCCCGTCGGGCTGGGGTTCATCGCAGCGACCAGTAGAAACTGCGCGGGATAGCTTATTTTGGCACGCGTGCGCGAGATATGTATCTCACCAGATTCAATTGGTTCTCTCAGTGCATCCAGCACGCGACGCTCAAACTCAGGTAACTCATCAAGAAACAGAATGCCATTGTGTGCTAGTGAGATCTCACCCGGTCCGGGGATAGACCCACCGCCGACCATTGCCGTCAGTGAAGCGCTATGATGTGGGGAACGAAAAGGGCGACGGCGCCACTGTTTTTGCAACGATGCCGAACTGATGAGGCTATATATGGCAGCGCTTTCCAGCGCTTCATGATTATTGAGCGGCGGGAGCAACCCGCTCAGCCTGCTCGCCAGCATCGTTTTACCTGTACCAGGCGGGCCAATCAGCAGGAGATTGTGTCCGCCTGCAGCCGTAATCTCCAGCGCCCGTTTACCTTGCTCCTGTCCCATGATCTCACTGAGATCTTCTGGCGCATCTGCTACAGCCTCGTCGCACTCCTCCGGCTCGGACAGTTCATGTCGGCCTTCCAGCCAGGCACACACTTCCTGAAGATGCCCGGCGATAAGGCACCCCTTTTCGGCAATAAGACTCACTTCTGATGCGTTTTCATTGGCGACAATGATTTGCCGCCCTGCACGAATGGCTTCCAGCGCTCCCGATATCGCACCGGGAACGCCTCTCAATGCGCCTGTGAGCGCGAGTTCACCCACGAACTCGTACGAGCCTAGCCTGGTCGTAGTAAGCTGCTCAGAAGCCGCGAGAAGCGCAATTGCGATAGGTAAATCGTATCGCCCGCCCTCTTTGGGCAGATCGGCGGGGGCAAGGTTGATGGTGATCTTCTTCGCGGGGAAGGTATAACCGCTATTTATTATTGCGCTGCGAACGCGATCCCTGGCCTCTTTAACCGTCGTTTCAGGTAACCCGACAAGCGTGAGTCCGGGCAGCCCATTACTCAAATGAACCTCTACGGAAACAAGCGGTGCCTTTACCCCGAGAGCCGCACGCGTATAAACAACTGACAGTGACATTTGCACTACCTCCTGGTGTGACTATGCCAGTACGCGTTATGCCTGTTTAGCGCTATTTAGCGAATTTACGCTGCCTGTTCAGGGATTTTAAAAGCACACTGAAACTATTGCACAATCGTGGAACCCTCCTCGCAGAGCGAAAAAAACCTGTTTTGACGGTTAGCGGAGGAGTAAAAAAGTGAAAAATATTCATTTTCTAATTTCCGTATATAAAACAACGATTTTAAGAAATATGATTCGCGGGCTAACCAAATCCGTCATAAATAAATCTTGTGTTTGATTTAAAAACTGTGATAACTCTTTAGGTATTCCTTCGAACAAGATGCAAAAAGAACTGAAAATGACAGCCCTTCTACGAGTGATTAGCCTGGTCGTGATTAGCGTGGTGGTGATTATTATCCCACCGTGCGGGGCTGCACTTGGACGAGGAAAGGCTTAGAAATCAAGCCTTAACGAACTAAGACCCCCGCACCGAAAGGTCCGGGGGTTTTTTTATGACTAAAAAACGTAAATGAGGAGCAGAGAATGACGACTAGCACAAAATTCTGTTTCTCCCGATTTATGACGGGGAACTAACTATGAATGGGGCACAGTGGGTAGTACATGCGTTGCGCGCGCAGGGAGTCGAGACAGTATTCGGTTATCCGGGTGGCGCAATTATGCCGATTTACGATGCACTGTATGACGGCGGCGTGGAGCACCTGTTGTGCCGACACGAGCAGGGCGCAGCGATGGCCGCCATCGGTTATGCCCGTGCCACCGGTAAAACCGGTGTCTGTATGGCGACCTCAGGTCCGGGCGCAACGAACCTGATCACCGGTCTGGCTGATGCACTGCTGGATTCTGTTCCCGTTGTTGCCATCACCGGACAGGTTGCCTCTCCGTTCATCGGCACCGACGCGTTCCAGGAAGTCGATGTACTCGGTTTATCGCTGGCCTGCACCAAACACAGTTTTCTCGTTCAGTCACTGGAAGAGCTGCCGCGCGTAATGGCGGAAGCATTCGAGGTTGCCAGCTCCGGTCGCCCTGGTCCGGTTCTGGTCGATATCCCGAAAGATATCCAGGTCGCACACGGCGAACTGGAGCCGCACTTCTCCACCGTTGGAAGCGACGACGCCTTTCCGCATGCGGAAGTTGAAGAGGCGCGTCAGATGCTGGTGCAGGCGAAACAGCCGATGCTGTACGTTGGCGGTGGCGTAGGCATGGCGCAGGCCGTTCCCGCCCTGCGTGAATTTATTGCGGTAACGCAAATGCCTGCCACCTGCACGCTGAAAGGGTTGGGTGCGGTAGATGCCGATTACCCCTACTATCTGGGCATGCTGGGGATGCACGGCACCAAAGCGGCAAACCTGGCGGTGCAGGCGTGCGATCTGCTCATCGCCGTCGGTGCCCGTTTTGACGACCGCGTCACCGGTAAGCTGAATACCTTTGCGCCGAACGCCAAAGTTATCCATATGGATATCGACCCGGCGGAAATGAACAAGCTGCGTCAGGCGCACGTCGCGCTGCAGGGCGATCTCAACGCGCTATTACCGGCATTGCAGCAGCCGCTGGATATCAACGCGTGGCGTCAGCACACCGCCGAAATGCGCGCTGAACACGCCTGGCGTTACGACCATCCCGGCGAGGCCATCTACGCGCCGCTGCTGTTGAAGCAGTTGTCCGACCGTAAGCCCGCCGACAGCGTGGTGACGACCGATGTCGGCCAGCATCAGATGTGGTCCGCCCAGCACATGACCTACACCCGTCCGGAAAACTTCATCACTTCCAGCGGGTTAGGGACGATGGGCTTCGGTCTGCCAGCCGCGGTTGGCGCACAGGTTGCCCGCCCGAACGATACCGTTATCTGTATCTCCGGTGACGGCTCCTTCATGATGAACGTTCAGGAGCTCGGCACCGTGAAGCGCAAGCAGTTACCGCTGAAGATCGTGTTGCTCGATAACCAGCGTTTAGGGATGGTTCGCCAGTGGCAACAGCTGTTCTTCCAGGAACGTTACAGTGAAACCACCCTGACCGATAACCCCGATTTCCTCACCCTGGCCAGCGCCTTCGGCATTCCTGGCCAGCACATCACCCGTAAAGACCAGGTTGAAGCGGCACTCGACACCATGCTGTCAAGCGAAGGGCCATACCTGCTTCATGTCTCAATCGACGAGCTTGAGAACGTCTGGCCGTTGGTACCGCCCGGTGCCAGTAACTCACAAATGCTGGAGAAATTATCATGATGCAACATCAGGTCGCCGTGCAGGCTCGCTTCAACCCGGAAACATTAGAACGCGTTTTGCGCGTGGTGCGTCATCGTGGTTTTCAGATTTGCTCTATGAATATGGAGACGGCCACCGACGCGCAAAACATCAGTATCGAATTAACCGTTGCCAGCCCGCGGCCGGTCGACTTACTGTTTAGTCAGTTATCAAAGCTGGTAGACGTTGCCCATGTTGCCATCTGCCAGAGCACAACCACATCACAACAAATCCGCGCTTAAGCGTGACAGGACGAAAAAATGACGACAAAAAAAGCTGATTACATTTGGTTCAACGGTGAGATGGTTCGCTGGGAGGACGCGAAGGTCCACGTGATGTCCCACGCGCTGCATTACGGTACCTCCGTGTTTGAAGGCATCCGCTGCTACGATTCTCACAAAGGGCCAGTGGTGTTCCGCCATCGCGAACACATGCAGCGTCTGCATGACTCAGCCAAAATTTATCGTTTCCCGGTTTCTCAAAGCGTGGATGAGCTGATGGAAGCCTGCCGCGACGTGATCCGTAAGAACAACCTGACCAGCGCCTATATTCGTCCCCTGGTCTTCGTGGGCGACGTCGGCATGGGCGTGAACCCGCCAGCCGGTTACAACACCGATGTGATCATTGCCGCGTTCCCATGGGGTGCCTACCTGGGTGCAGAAGCCCTGGAGCAGGGGATCGACGCAATGGTCTCTTCATGGAACCGCGTTGCACCAAACACCATCCCGACCGCGGCGAAAGCGGGCGGTAACTACCTTTCTTCCCTTCTGGTCGGCAGCGAAGCGCGCCGTCACGGTTACCAGGAAGGTATCGCGCTCGACGTGAATGGCTACATCTCCGAAGGCGCAGGTGAAAACCTGTTTGAAGTGAAAGACGGCATTCTGTTTACGCCGCCATTCACCTCGTCCGCGCTGCCTGGCATCACCCGTGACGCCATCATCAAGCTGGCGAAAGATTTGGGTATCGAAGTGCGCGAGCAGGTGCTGTCTCGCGAATCCCTGTACCTGGCCGATGAAGTGTTCATGTCCGGTACCGCGGCTGAAATTACGCCGGTGCGTAGCGTAGACGGCATTCAGGTGGGCGAAGGCCGCTGTGGCCCGGTGACCAAACGCATTCAGCAAGCGTTCTTTGGCCTCTTCACCGGCGAGACAGAAGATAAATACGGCTGGTTGGATCAGGTTAATCACTAAATATAAATTTGGGACGGCACGCACCGTCCCATTACATAGTCAGACGGGAGTAAATAAAGCATGCCTAAGTATCGTTCAGCCACCACCACCCACGGCCGCAACATGGCCGGTGCCCGCGCGCTGTGGCGCGCCACCGGAATGACCGACGCCGATTTCGGCAAGCCAATTATCGCCGTGGTGAACTCCTTCACCCAGTTCGTACCGGGCCACGTGCACCTGCGCGATCTCGGTAAGCTGGTTGCCGAGCAAATCGAAGCCTCCGGCGGCGTGGCGAAAGAGTTCAACACCATTGCGGTGGATGACGGTATCGCGATGGGCCACGGGGGCATGCTCTATTCACTCCCGTCGCGCGAGCTGATCGCCGACTCGGTAGAGTACATGGTTAACGCCCACTGCGCCGATGCGATGGTCTGTATCTCCAACTGCGACAAAATCACCCCGGGGATGCTGATGGCCTCCCTGCGCCTGAACATTCCGGTGATCTTCGTCTCCGGTGGCCCGATGGAAGCGGGGAAAACCAAGCTCTCCGACAAAATCATCAAGCTCGACCTGGTCGATGCGATGATTCAGGGCGCGGACCCGAAAGTCTCTGACGAGCAGAGTGACCAGGTGGAGCGCTCCGCGTGCCCGACCTGCGGCTCCTGTTCCGGTATGTTCACGGCGAACTCCATGAACTGCCTGACCGAAGCGCTGGGTCTGTCTCAGCCGGGCAACGGCTCGCTGCTGGCGACCCATGCCGACCGTAAGCAGCTGTTCCTCAACGCCGGTAAACGCATCGTTGAACTGACTAAGCGCTACTACGAGCAGGACGACACCAGCGCGCTGCCGCGCAGCATCGCCAGCAAAGCGGCGTTCGAGAACGCCATGACCCTGGACATCGCCATGGGCGGTTCCACCAACACCGTTCTGCACCTGCTGGCCGCCGCGCAGGAAGCCGAAATCGACTTCACCATGAGCGACATCGACAGGCTCTCCCGTAAAGTGCCGCAGCTGTGTAAGGTCGCACCGAGTACCCAGAAGTACCATATGGAAGACGTGCATCGCGCGGGTGGCGTCATCGGTATCCTCGGCGAACTGGATCGCGCCGGGCTGCTGAACCGTGACGTGAAAAACGTGCTTGGCCTGACGCTGCCGGAGTCGCTGAACCAGTACGACGTGATGCTGACCAAAGACGACGCGGTGAAAAAAATGTTCCGCGCGGGCCCTGCTGGTATTCGTACTACCCATGCGTTCTCGCAGGACTGCCGCTGGGATACCCTGGACGATGACCGCGCTGAAGGCTGCATCCGCTCGCTGGAGCATGCCTATAGCAAAGACGGCGGCCTGGCCGTGCTGTACGGTAACTTTGCGGAAAATGGCTGCATCGTGAAAACCGCTGGCGTGGACGACAGCATCCTGAAATTCACCGGTCCGGCGAAGGTGTACGAAAGCCAGGATGAAGCGGTAGACGCCATCCTCGGCGGCAAAGTGGTGGAAGGCGACGTGGTGGTCATTCGCTACGAAGGGCCAAAAGGCGGGCCGGGCATGCAGGAGATGCTCTACCCGACCACCTTCCTGAAATCCATGGGCCTCGGTAAAGCCTGTGCGCTGATCACCGACGGTCGTTTCTCCGGTGGCACTTCCGGCCTCTCTATCGGCCACGTTTCCCCGGAAGCGGCAAGCGGCGGCAACATCGCCATCATCGAAGACGGCGATCTGATCGAAATCGACATTCCGAATCGCGGCATTCAGCTCAAGCTGAGCGACCAGGAAATTGCGGCCCGTCGTGAAGCGCAGGAAGCGCGCGGCGACAAAGCCTGGACGCCGAAAGACCGCCAGCGCGACGTCTCGTTTGCCCTGCGCGCCTACGCGAGCCTTGCCACCAGTGCAGATAAAGGCGCGGTGCGCGATAAATCTAAACTTGGGGGCTAATGATGGCCGAGTCACAACCCTTATCCGCCGCCCCTGAGGGGGCGGAATATCTCAGGGCGGTGCTGCGCGCACCGGTCTATGAAGCCGTTCAGGTCACGCCCCTGCAGAAAATGGAAAAACTCTCTTCGCGCCTCGACAACGTCATTCTGGTGAAGCGCGAAGACCGTCAGCCGGTGCACAGCTTCAAGCTGCGCGGCGCCTACGCGATGATGGCCGGGCTGACCGACGAGCAAAAAGCGCGCGGCGTGATTACCGCGTCGGCGGGCAACCACGCCCAGGGCGTCGCGTTCTCGTCTGCTCGTCTGGGGCTGAAGGCGCTGATCGTGATGCCGGTTGCTACCGCCGACATCAAGGTCGACGCGGTGCGCGGTTTCGGCGGCGAAGTCTTGCTCCACGGGGCCAACTTTGACGAAGCAAAAGCCAAAGCGATCGAGCTGGCGCAGCAGCAGGGGTTCACCTGGGTGCCGCCGTTCGACCACCCGATGGTGATTGCCGGGCAGGGGACGCTGGCGCTTGAACTGCTGCAGCAGGATGCCCATCTCGACCGCGTCTTTGTCCCGGTGGGCGGCGGCGGTTTAGCCGCAGGCGTGGCGGTGCTGATCAAACAGCTGATGCCGCAGATCAAAGTCATTGCCGTGGAAGCGGAAGACTCCGCCTGCCTGAAAGCGGCGCTGGATGCCGGGCATCCGGTCGACCTGCCGCGCGTCGGGCTGTTTGCCGAGGGCGTGGCGGTGAAGCGCATTGGCGACGAAACCTTCCGCCTGTGCCGGGAGTATCTCGACGATATCGTCACCGTCGACAGCGACGCTATCTGCGCGGCGATGAAAGATCTCTTCGAAGACGTGCGTGCGGTGGCGGAACCGTCCGGCGCGCTGGCGCTGGCGGGCATGAAAAAATACATCGCGCAGCACAACATCCGCGGCGAGCGTCTGGCGCACGTGCTTTCCGGTGCCAACGTGAACTTCCACGGCCTGCGCTACGTGTCCGAGCGCTGCGAGCTCGGCGAACAGCGTGAAGCGCTGCTGGCGGTGACTATTCCGGAAGAGAAGGGCAGCTTCCTGAAGTTCTGTCAGCTGCTGGGTGGACGTTCGGTGACGGAGTTTAACTACCGTTTTGCCGATGCCAAAGACGCCTGCATTTTTGTCGGCGTGCGTCTGAGCCGCGGCGTGGAGGAGCGCAAAGAGATCCTCAACCTGCTGCATGAGGGCGGCTATAGCGTGGTCGATCTCTCCGACGACGAGATGGCGAAGCTGCACGTGCGTTACATGGTCGGTGGCCGTCCTTCCAAGCCGCTCAGGGAACGCCTGTTCAGCTTTGAGTTCCCGGAATCGCCGGGCGCGTTGCTCAAGTTTCTGCACACGCTCGGCACGCACTGGAACATCTCTCTGTTCCACTACCGCAGCCACGGCACCGACTACGGCCGCGTGCTGGCGGCGTTCGAACTGGGCGAGCACGAGCCGGATTTCGAAACGCGGCTGAACGAGCTGGGCTACGAGTGCCATGACGAAACCCACAACCCGGCGTTCCGCTTCTTCCTGGCAGGCTAAGGGCTGAGCGGCATGTAGGCCGGGTAAGCGCAGCGCCACCCGGCTTTAGTGGTTCGGCAGTATCGTCCAGAACGCATCAATAAGCGGCTCATGCAGCCGCTTTTTTTGTGCGCACACGCCAAGCTCAAACGGCGTTTTCTCGTCGCTGCGCTCTAAAATCATCACGCGATTGCGCACCGGCTCCGGGCTGTTGTCCAGCACCACTTCCGGCAGCAGCGCCACGCCGCAGCCCAGCGCCACCATCGACACCATCGCCTCATGGCCGCTGACGGTGGCGTAAATCGACGGGTTGCTGATTTTCTGACGGCGGAACCACAGCTCTATGCGGCGACGCACCGGTCCCTGATCGGCCATGATAAACGGCACCGTCGACCAGTCCGGTTTTTCCACCGATACCTGGTTACGCACCGGGCAGGGCAGCGCGGGGGCAATCAGCACCACCGCCAGATTTTCCAGCATCGAGAACGCTACCGCGCCCGGCAGGGTTTCCGGTTTCCCGGCAATGGCGAGATCCGCTTCGCCCGTCACCACTTTTTCCATCGCGTCGGCAGCGTCGCCGGTGGTGAGCTTAATTTCAACCGACGGATGCGCCGCGCGAAAGCGGTCAAGGATGGGCGGCAGATGGCTGTAGGCGGCGGTCACGGAGCAGAAAATATGCAGCTCACCGGAGAGTGACGGCCCCTGCTGATCGATAGAGTGCCGCAGCTGCTGGTACTGCAGCAGCGTCTGCTGGGCAAAAATACGCAGCTCTTCGCCCGCTTCCGTGAGGGTGACGGTGCGGTTATCGCGCACGAACAGCGGCTGGCCGAGGTCTTCCTCAAGGCGCTGGATCTGGCGCGAAAGCGTGGAGGGGCTGACGTGCATCGCCCGGGCGCTGCGGCCAAAGTGACGGCTTTCCGCCAGGTGCAGGAACATTTTCAGATCGCGTAAATCCACCGATTCCACTCCCTCTTTTTACATTGCATAAATTGCAATGTGACGTTGTGAATATATCAATTTCCGCAATAAATTTCCTGTTGTAATGTGGGTACATTCTCGCTGAAACGCGAACCGAACAATAAGACACACAACATCACGAGGTATCACCCATGGCTAACTACTTTAATACACTGAACTTGCGCCAGCAGCTGGCGCAGCTGGGCAAATGCCGCTTCATGGCGCGCGATGAATTTGCCGATGGCGCGAGCTACCTTCAGGGTAAAAAAGTGGTCATCGTCGGCTGTGGCGCACAGGGTCTGAACCAGGGCCTGAACATGCGTGACTCCGGTCTGGATATCTCCTACGCACTGCGCAAAGAAGCGATTGCCGAGAAGCGCGCTTCATGGCGTAAAGCGACCGAAAACGGCTTCAAAGTGGGTACCTACGAAGAGCTGATCCCGCAGGCGGATCTGGTGGTTAACCTGACGCCGGACAAGCAGCACTCTGACGTTGTGCGTTCCGTACAGCCGCTGATGAAAGACGGCGCGGCGCTGGGTTACTCCCACGGCTTCAACATCGTTGAAGTGGGCGAGCAGATCCGTAAAGACATCACCGTGGTGATGGTGGCACCGAAGTGCCCGGGTACCGAAGTGCGTGAAGAGTACAAGCGTGGCTTCGGCGTGCCGACGCTGATCGCGGTTCACCCGGAAAACGATCCGAAAGGCGAAGGCATGGCGATTGCCAAGGCATGGGCAGCGGCGACCGGCGGCCACCGTGCGGGCGTGCTGGAATCGTCCTTCGTTGCCGAAGTGAAATCCGACCTGATGGGCGAGCAGACCATTCTGTGCGGCATGCTGCAGGCCGGTTCTCTGCTGTGCTTCGATAAGCTGGTTGAAGAGGGCACCGACCCGGCATACGCGGAAAAACTGATTCAGTTCGGCTGGGAAACCATCACCGAAGCGCTGAAGCAGGGCGGTATTACGCTGATGATGGACCGTCTGTCTAACCCGGCAAAACTGCGTGCTTACGCGCTGTCTGAACAGCTGAAAACCATCATGGCGCCGCTGTTCCAGAAACATATGGACGACATCATCTCCGGCGAGTTCTCTTCCGGCATGATGGCTGACTGGGCAAACGACGACAAGAAACTGCTGACCTGGCGTGAAGAGACCGGTAAAACCGCGTTCGAAACCGCGCCACAGTATGAAGGTAAAATCGGCGAGCAGGAGTACTTCGATAAAGGCGTCCTGATGATTGCGATGGTGAAAGCAGGCGTTGAGCTGGCGTTCGAAACCATGGTGGATTCCGGCATCATTGAAGAGTCTGCGTACTACGAATCACTGCACGAGCTGCCGCTGATCGCGAACACCATCGCCCGTAAGCGTCTGTACGAAATGAACGTGGTTATCTCGGATACCGCAGAATACGGTAACTACCTGTTCTCTTACGCCTGCGTACCGCTGCTGAAAGAGTTTATGACCACTCTGCAGCCGGGCGATCTGGGTAAAGCGATTGCAGAAGGTGCCGTGGATAACGCGCAGCTGCGCGACGTGAACGAAGCCATTCGCAGCCACCAGATCGAGAAAGTGGGTCACAAACTGCGTGGCTACATGACCGACATGAAGCGTATCGCGGTAGCGGGTTAACAACCTTGTCGGGTGGCGCTTCGCTTACCCGACCTACAAAACCGTAAGATGTAGGCCGGGTAAGGCGTAGCCGCCACCCGGCTTGTTTATTTGCGGTACAGCACTTTAATCACGTGGTAGCCGAACTGCGTGTGCAGCGGGCCGGTTGGCTCCAGCACCGGGCAGGAGAAGACCACTTTATCGAATGCCGGTACCATCTGACCCTGGCGGAATTCACCCAGATCGCCGCCGCGTTTGCCTGACGGACAGATAGAGTGCTTCTTCGCCAGCTTGCCGAAGTCGGCGCCGTTTTTGATCTGCTCCAGAAGATCCAGAGCCAGTTTCTCTTCTTTAACAAGAATATGCAGTGCTGCTGCTGTTTTTGCCATGATCGTGCCTTGAGTGGTATGGATTAGGCTCGCTATACTACCACGCTGTTATTCTCCCCTCCTGACTTTCATTGAGTGATCATTTATGCGTTTAAACCCCGGACAACAACAAGCCGTCGAATTTGTCACCGGACCGTGTCTGGTGCTGGCGGGTGCAGGATCCGGCAAAACGCGCGTTATCACCAATAAGATTGCGCACCTGATCCGCGGCTGTGGCTATCAGGCCCGGCACATTGCGGCGGTGACGTTTACCAATAAAGCGGCGCGTGAGATGAAAGAGCGTGTCGGCCAGACGCTGGGACGAAAAGAGGCGCGCGGCCTGATGATCTCCACCTTCCACACGCTGGGGCTGGATATCATCAAACGCGAGTATGCGGCGCTGGGAATGAAGTCCAACTTCTCGCTCTTCGATGACACCGACCAGGTGGCGTTGCTCAAAGAGCTCACCGAGGGGTTGATCGAAGATGACAAGGTGCTGTTGCAGCAGCTGATCTCAACGATCTCAAACTGGAAAAACGATCTGATGACCCCGGCCCAGGCCGCGGCGATCGCCAAAGGCGAACGGGATCGGATCTTCGCCCACTGCTACGGTCTGTACGATGCGCACATGAAAGCGTGCAACGTGCTGGACTTTGACGACCTGATTCTGCTGCCCACGCTGCTGCTGCAGCGGAACGAAGAGGTTCGCGAGCGCTGGCAGAACAAAATCCGTTACCTGCTGGTGGATGAGTATCAGGACACCAACACCAGCCAGTACGAGCTGGTGAAGCTGCTGGTGGGGCAGCGCGCGCGTTTCACCGTGGTCGGCGACGACGACCAGTCAATTTACTCCTGGCGCGGCGCGCGTCCGCAAAACCTGGTGCTGCTGAGCAAAGATTTTCCCGCTCTGCAGGTGATTAAGCTGGAGCAAAACTACCGCTCCTCCGGGCGTATCCTGAAAGCGGCAAATATCCTGATCGCCAATAACCCGCATGTGTTTGAGAAGCGTCTCTTCTCCGAGCTGGGTTACGGTACTGAATTGAAGGTGCTCAGCGCCAATAATGAAGAGCATGAGGCGGAGCGCGTGACGGGCGAACTGATCGCCCACCACTTCGTCAATAAAACCGAATATAAGGATTACGCGATCCTCTATCGCGGCAATCACCAGTCGCGCGTCTTTGAAAAGATGCTGATGCAGAACCGCATCCCGTACAAAATTTCGGGCGGTACGTCGTTCTTCTCACGGCCAGAGATTAAAGATCTGCTGGCCTATCTGCGCGTCCTCACGAACCCGGATGACGACAGCGCGTTTCTGCGCATCGTGAATACGCCGAAGCGCGAGATTGGCCCTGCGACGCTGCAAAAGCTGGGCGAGTGGGCGATGACGCGTAATAAAAGCCTGTTTACCGCCAGCTTCGACATGGGGCTGAGCCAGACGTTAACCGGCCGCGGTTACGATTCTTTAACACGATTCACCCACTGGCTCGGCGAAGTGCAGCGTCTCGCGGAGCGCGAGCCGGTGGCGGCGGTGCGCGATCTTATTCACGGCATCGACTATGAGTCCTGGCTGTACGAAACCTCGGCCAGCCCGAAAGCCGCTGAGATGCGGATGAAAAACGTTAACCAGCTCTTCAGCTGGATGACCGAAATGCTGGAAGGCTCTGAAATCGACGAGCCGATGACCCTGACGCAGGTCGTCACCCGCTTTACCCTGCGCGACATGATGGAGCGCGGCGAGAGCGAAGAAGAAGCCGATCAGGTTCAGCTGATGACGCTGCATGCGTCCAAAGGGCTGGAGTTCCCGTATGTGTATCTGGTTGGTATGGAAGAGGGATTGTTACCGCACCAGAGCAGCATTGACGAAGATAACGTCGACGAGGAGCGCCGTCTGGCCTACGTGGGGATCACCCGTGCGCAGAAAGAGCTGACGTTCACACTGTGTAAAGAGCGCCGTCAGTATGGCGAACTCGTCCGCCCGGAGCCGAGCCGTTTCCTGCTGGAGCTGCCGCAGGATGACCTGATCTGGGAACAGGAACGCAAAGTGATTACCGCAGAAGAGCGGATGCATAAGGGGCAGGCTAACGTGGCGAACATTCGCGCCATGCTGGCAAAAGCCAAAGAGAAAGGATAATGATGAGTAGGCCGGGTAAGGCGAAGCCGCCACCCGGCAATGTTCAGCGTATTACTTCACTTCCAGCACCCAGTGCACATAGCTCTGCCACTGGCACTCCTGCTCGATCATCTCTGCCCCAAGCGGGTGACGCTCAATCCAGTTTTCCGGCAGCGTCAGCGACAGTTTTTCGTCATCGGCCACCAGATTGATTGCAGGCAGCAAATCATCGCGACGGCGGCTGGCAAACAGAATCGCCAGACGCAGCAGGCGGCACAGATGCTCGGCCACGCGCGGCGGTACGGCGTTTTGCTGATGCAATGATGAGAGGTCAACGGCGTTGGTCTGGTTCAGCAGCAGCGTTGCCAGCAGCTTTTTCTGTGCGGGCGTGTAGCCCGGTAAATCCAGGTTGCGAACCAGATACGCTGCGTGAGTGGGGGCCTGCTTAAAATCAATGCTCAGCCCCACTTCATGCAGCGCACAGGCGCTCAGCAATAAATCGCGGCTCAGATGATCAAGATCCCAGACGTTAGCGACCTGATCGGCGAAGCGAGATGCCAGCTGCGATACGCGTCCTGCCTGATCGATATCAACCAGAAAACGACGCTGGACGTTGCGCAGGGTTCGGCTGCGGATATCCTGATCGACCGACAGATGCAGCATCCCGTAGACCAGGCCTTCGCGCAGCGCGCCGCCGGCAAGGGTCATACACTGGATGTTGAGCTCGGTGAAAATGGCGATCAGAATGGCCAGCCCGCTCGGGAAGACCAGCGCGCGTTCCAGCGTCAGGCCTTCAATTTCCAGTTCTTCCAGGCGTCCGCACTGGATGGCGCGCTGTTTTAGCTGCTGAAGTTTGGCAAGCGTAATCCGCTCGTCCATTCCCTGCGCCATCATGATTTCCTGCAGGGCCTGCACGGTCCCCGACGCACCCACGCACACTTTCCAGCCGTGATAGCGCAGTTCGTCCATCACGGGACGTAATACCTCGCGCGCGGCATTTTCTGCCTCGTCGAAGTTCTCTTTACCCAGATTACGATCGGTAAAATAGCGCTCAAGCCAGGTCACGCAGCCCATCGACAGGCTGAACAGCGACGTAGCCTGCGCGCCGGTGCCGGTCACCAGCTCGGTACTGGCTCCGCCGATATCCACCACCAGGCGGCGATCGTCACCCCCTGTAGTGTGTGCAACACCCTGATAAATCAGACGAGCTTCTTCTTCACCGCTGATAACCTGAACCGGGCAACCGAGAATCTCCTGCGCTCTGGCAATAAAATCCACGGCGTTAACCGCCAGGCGGAGTGTCGCAGTGGCGACAACGGTGATTTGGGCGTGCGGGATATCCTGCAGACGCTCGGCAAAGAGTCGCAGGCACTGCCAGCCACGTTCCATGGCTTCAGGCGAGAGGTGATTGTCGCTGCTCAGGCCCGCCGCGAGGCGGACCTTGCGCTTAATGCGCGTCAGCGTTTGTATGCTTCCCGCCACCTCGCGCACAACCAGCATATGAAAACTATTCGAACCGAGATCAATTGCCGCATAAAGCGAGGTGGAGCTGAGCATATTTTCTTAACCTGAACGACGACGATTACGCGGTGCGCCGCCTGAACGACGCGGACCATTGCCGGAGCGTGGGCGGGTAAGACGCTTAGGCGGCGGCAGTTCGCTTAACAGCGCTTCCGGATTGTATTTGCTCTGCGGAATAGAGTGACCGATGTAGGTCTCAATGGCCGGAAGGTTCAGCGCATACTCTTCACACGCAAGGCTAATAGAGTGACCGCTTGCGCCCGCGCGACCGGTACGACCGATACGGTGTACGTAGTCTTCACAGTCGTCTGGCAGATCGTAGTTAAAGACGTGCGTTACGGCTGGAATGTGTAAACCACGTGCAGCCACGTCGGTGGCGACCAGAATATCGAGATCGCCACGGGTAAACTCTTCAAGAATACGCAGGCGTTTTTTCTGCGCCACGTCGCCGGTCAACAGGCCAACACGGTGACCATCGGCAGCCAGGTGGCCCCAGATGTCTTCACAACGGTGTTTGGTGTTGGCAAAGATAATGGCGCGATCTGGCCACTCTTCTTCAATCAGCGTTTGCAGCAGGCGCATTTTCTCTTCATTAGAAGGATAGAAGAGCTCTTCTTTAATGCGGTGACCCGTTTTCTGCTCCGGTTCCACTTCTACGTATTCAGCGTTGTTCATCTGTTCGAACGCCAGCTCGCGAACGCGGTAGGAGAGGGTTGCAGAGAACAGCATATTCAGGCGCTGATTAGCCGGAGGCATACGGCGGAACAGCCAGCGGATGTCTTTAATGAAGCCCAGATCGTACATGCGGTCAGCTTCATCGAGCACCACAACCTGGATGGCACCGAGGTTAATGTGGTTCTGTTTGGCGTAATCGATAAGACGGCCAGTGGTACCGATCAGGATATCCACACCGCTTTCCAGCACTTTCAGCTGCTTATCGTAGCCGTCGCCGCCATAGGCCAGGCCCAGCTTCAGGCCGGTAGCCTGCGCCAGGGGTTCAGCGTCTGCGTGGATCTGTACCGCCAGTTCTCGCGTCGGGGCCATAATTAGCGCGCGCGGCTGGTTAACTTTGCGGTCTGCAATCGCTGGGTGAGAAAGTAAATAATGAAACGTTGACGTTAAAAACGCCATCGTTTTGCCGGTACCGGTTTGCGCCTGCCCGGCAACATCGCGACCGGCCAGCGTCAGCGGCAGCGCGAGGGCCTGAATGGGCGTGCAGTTATGAAACCCTTTATTTTCAAGGGCTTCAATCACCTTCGGGTGCAGCGCGAAGTCGGAAAACTTCTGTTCTGTTAAATGTGTTTTGCTCATAGTGTGGTAGAATATCAGCTTACTATTGCTTTACGAAAGCGTATCCGGTGAAATAAAGTCAACCTTTAGTTGGTTAATGCGACATCAACGCGTCGTTGGTGGAGACAAAACCAACGTACCAGGCTTATTCCTGTGGAGTTATATATGAGCGATAAAATTATTCACCTGACTGACGACAGTTTTGACACGGACGTACTTAAGGCTGACGGGCTGATCCTCGTCGATTTCTGGGCTGAATGGTGTGGTCCTTGCAAAATGATCGCCCCGATTCTGGATGAGATCGCCGACGAATATCAGGGCAAACTGACCGTTGCCAAGCTGAACATCGACCAGAACCCGGGCACCGCACCAAAATACGGTATCCGTGGTATTCCGACCCTGCTGCTGTTCAAAAACGGCGAAGTGGCGGCGACCAAAGTGGGCGCGCTGTCCAAAGGTCAACTGAAAGAGTTCCTCGACGCTAACCTGGCGTAAGGTTTCTCCGCTGTGCGTTCAGAGCCCCGGCTAAATGATTCGGAACTCTGGACGCCCGGCTGAAGTCGTGCTAAGTTAGCTATGACTTCGTTTTAAACATATCTTGTTGTTTGAATCTTGTTTTACCCGATACTTCCCGTTGTTAACATGAACAGTGCGTGAAGTGGCTAAATTCCGGGCTTGTCACTCAATCCGTCTTGTCGTTTCAGTTCTGCGTTCTTTCCCTGTGACCAGACAGCGAACAGACATGAGTTGATGGCCGCTAAACAGGCATGGATGACCCTGCCATACCATTCACAACATTAAGTTCGAGAATCACCCCGAGTTTAAGAACCCACACCATTATGAATCTTACCGAATTAAAGAATACGCCGGTTTCTGAGCTGATCACTCTCGGCGAAAATATGGGGCTGGAAAACCAGGCTCGTATGCGCAAGCAGGACATCATTTTCGCCATCCTGAAGCAGCACGCTAAGAGTGGCGAAGATATCTTTGGCGACGGTGTGCTGGAGATATTGCAAGACGGATTTGGTTTCCTCCGCTCTGCAGACAGCTCCTACCTCGCCGGCCCTGACGACATCTACGTATCCCCCAGCCAAATCCGCCGTTTCAACCTCCGCACTGGTGACACCATTTCAGGTAAGATTCGTCCTCCTAAAGAGGGTGAACGCTACTTTGCGCTGTTGAAAGTCAATGAAGTTAACTTCGATAAGCCAGAAAACTCGCGCAATAAGATCCTCTTTGAGAACTTAACGCCGCTGCACGCGAACTCTCGCCTGCGTATGGAGCGTGGTAACGGTTCTACCGAAGACTTAACCGCGCGCGTTCTGGATCTGGCCTCACCAATCGGTCGTGGTCAGCGTGGTCTGATTGTGGCGCCGCCAAAAGCGGGTAAAACCATGCTGCTGCAGAACATCGCGCAGAGCATTGCTTACAACCACCCTGACTGTGTGCTGATGGTGCTGCTGATTGACGAACGTCCGGAAGAAGTGACCGAGATGCAGCGTCTGGTTAAAGGTGAAGTGGTTGCTTCTACCTTCGACGAACCAGCATCTCGCCACGTTCAGGTTGCGGAAATGGTTATCGAGAAGGCAAAACGCCTGGTTGAGCACAAGAAAGACGTGATCATTCTGCTCGATTCCATCACCCGTCTGGCGCGTGCCTACAACACCGTGGTCCCGGCGTCTGGTAAAGTCCTGACCGGTGGTGTGGATGCTAACGCCCTGCATCGTCCAAAACGTTTCTTCGGTGCTGCACGTAACGTCGAAGAGGGCGGCAGCCTGACCATCATCGCGACCGCGCTGATCGATACCGGCTCCAAGATGGACGAAGTTATCTACGAAGAGTTTAAAGGGACAGGCAACATGGAACTGCACCTCTCTCGTAAGATCGCTGAAAAACGCGTCTTCCCGGCTATCGACTACAACCGTTCCGGTACCCGTAAAGAAGAGCTGCTCACCACCCAGGAAGAGCTGCAGAAAATGTGGATCCTGCGCAAAATCATCCATCCAATGGGTGAAATCGACGCGATGGAGTTCCTCATTAACAAACTGGCGATGACCAAAACCAACGATGATTTCTTCGACATGATGAAACGCTCGTAACGCAAATAAAGCCAGCGAACGCCACGTTTTTACGTGGCGTTTTTCTTTTATGGACTATACGCTAGTACCACCTACTCCCAATTTTGACGTGTAGGTGCGACAATAAGACGATTCGTAGAGTAAAAACATTAATAGCTTGAATAATATACAAATGAGGTCACAAGAGGTTTACTTTTACCTTCGGGCTATGAGCCTTCGTGGTTATACTTCCGAGACTAACATTTGTTGAGAATCCATTGTGAACCTATTCGATACGTTTACTGATCTAACCAGTATTTTTTTATTCACCACCTGTTTTTTGTTTATTGCGCGTAAGGTGGCGAAATACGTGGGGTTAGTGGATAAACCCAACTTCCGGAAGCGTCATCAGGGCATGATCCCCCTGGTGGGTGGTATTTCCGTTTTTGCCGGCATTTGCTATGCCTTCGCAATTGCTAACTACTATGTCCCACATGTCAAATTATATCTGATGTGTTCAACGGTACTGGTTATCGTCGGCGCGCTTGACGATCGTTATGACATCAGCGTTAAAATCCGCGCCTTTGTGCAGGCGGCAGTTGGCATTGCCATGATGGTCTCAGCAAAACTCTACTTGAGTAGCCTGGGCTATATTTTTGGTTCGTGGGAGATGGTGCTCGGCCCGTTCGGCTATTTTCTGACGCTTTTCGCCGTATGGGTTGCTATAAATGCCTTCAACATGGTCGATGGTATTGATGGCTTGCTGGGGGGACTCTCCTGCGTCTCGTTTGCCGCGATCGGTTTTATTTTGTGGTTTGACGGTCAATATAGTCTTGCTATGTGGTGCTTCGCCATGATTGCCGCCATCCTGCCTTATATCCTGTTAAACCTCGGTGCGCTGGGGCGTCGCTATAAAGTCTTTATGGGTGATGCGGGCAGCACACTCATTGGGTTTACCGTCATCTGGATTTTGCTGGAAACGACTCAGGGGCAAGTCCATCCTATCAGCCCTGTCACCGCGTTGTGGATTATCGCAATCCCGTTAATGGATATGGTTGCGATTATGTATCGCCGCTTGCGCAAAGGAATGAGTCCCTTCTCAGCCGACCGACAGCATATTCATCATTTGATCATGCGCGCTGGATTCACCTCCCGGCAGGCATTTGTTTTGATAACCGTGGCGGCCGCCATCCTTGCGGGAGTGGGTGTTGCCGCGGAGTATGCTCATTTTGTGCCAGAATGGGTTATGTTGGCATTATTTTTGCTAGCGTTTTTTCTTTACGGCTACTGCATTAAGCGCGCATGGAAAGTAGCGCGGTTCATTAAACGTATTAAACGCAGGATGCGTCGTAACAGTGGCAAAAACACAACATTAACTAAGTAAAACCGGGACTATGATGACTCAACCGTTGGCGGGAGCGAAATCAGTGGTAACTGAGAATGAACTGGATATTCGGGGTTTGTTTCGCGTGTTATGGGCAGGCAAACTTTGGATTGCGGGGATCGCGCTGGGGTTTGCACTGTTAGCGCTGGCCTATACGTTCTTTGCAAAACAAGAGTGGAGCGCCACGGCAATCACTGACAAACCAACGGTTAACATGCTTGGGGGGTTCTATTCCCAACAGCAATTCCTGCGAAACCTGGATATCAAAGCTAACCTCGCCACGCCAGATCAGGTCTCCGTTATGGATGAGGCCTATAAAGAGTTTGTGATGCAACTGGCTTCGTGGGATACGCGCCGCGACTTCTGGTCCCAGACGGATTACTACAAGCAGCGTCGGGTTGATAACACCAAAGCCGATGCCGCTCTGCTGGACGATCTGATTAACAATATACAATTTATGCCGGGCGACGCGCTGCGTAACGTGAATGACAGCGTCAAGCTGATTGCAGAAACCGCGCCGGACGCCAACAACCTGCTGCGTCAGTATGTCGCGTTTGCCAGCCAGCGTGCCGCAAGCCATCTTAACGAAGAGCTTAAAGGCGCCTGGTCGGCTCGCACCATCCAGATGAAAGCGCAGGTGAAACGTCAGGAAGAGGTGGCTAAAGCGATTTTCGCTCGCCGTGTACACAATATTGAGCAGGCGCTGAAAATTGCGGAACAGCACAATATTTCCCGTACTGAGACGGACGTGCCGGCTGATGAACTGCCTGATTCAGAGATGTTCCTCCTTGGCCGCCCCATGTTGCAGGCACGTCTGGAAAACCTTCAGGCCGTCGGTCCTGATTTTGACCTCGATTACGATCAAAATCGCGCGATGCTCAATACGCTTAATGTCGGTCCATCTCTGGACCCGCGTTTTCAGACCTATCGTTATTTGCGAACGCCTGAAGAACCTGTAAAACGCGATAGTCCGCGTCGTGCATTCCTGATGATCATGTGGGGGATTGTAGGCGCACTGACGGGCGCTGGCGTGGCGTTAACGCGTCGTCGCACAAACTAAGAATGCCGTCTACGATGAAGGCTGCGGCCTTCATCGCCTAATCGAAGAGAATCGATGTGAAAGTACTAACCGTATTTGGCACCAGGCCGGAGGCCATTAAGATGGCACCTCTGGTTCATGCGCTGGCCAGCGATCCTGATATTGAAGCGAAAGTGTGCGTCACGGCCCAGCACCGTGAGATGCTCGATCAGGTGTTAACGCTCTTTTCCATCGTCCCGGATTACGACCTCAATATTATGAAACCGGGGCAAGGATTGACGGAGATAACCTGTCGCATTCTGCAAGAGCTGAAGCCTATCCTGGAGTCATTCAAGCCTGACGTGGTGCTGGTACACGGCGACACCACCACGACCGTGGCGACTAGCCTGGCCGCGTTTTACCAGCGAATTCCCGTGGGGCATGTTGAGGCGGGTCTGCGTACCGGCAATCTTTATTCGCCGTGGCCGGAGGAGGCCAACCGCACGCTAACGGGCCACCTGGCGATGTATCACTTTGCGCCTACGGAAAACTCGCGTCAGAACCTGCTGCGTGAAAATATCGCCGATAACAAAATCTTTGTGACCGGCAATACGGTCATCGATGCGTTAATTTGGGTACGTGACCGGGTCCTGGCAAACCACGAGCTTAAGAACGAACTCGCTGCCCGCTATCCATTCCTGCACAACGGCAAAAAAACCATTCTGGTCACCGGCCATCGTCGCGAAAGCTTTGGCCGGGGTTTTGAGCAAATCTGTCACGCGCTGGCTGAAATCGCTGCGCAGAACGACGACGTGCAGATCGTCTATCCGGTCCATCTCAATCCTAACGTCAGCGAGCCGGTTAACCGCATCCTGGGCCATATCGAAAATGTCCTTCTGATTGAACCTCAGGACTATCTGCCGTTTGTCTGGCTGATGAACCATGCCTGGCTGATCCTTACCGATTCCGGCGGCATTCAGGAAGAAGCGCCTTCTCTTGGCAAACCGGTGCTGGTGATGCGTGAAACCACCGAACGTCCGGAAGCGGTCAAAGCCGGTACGGTGCGTCTGGTCGGCACCAACGCGGAACTCATCGTCGAAGAGGTCACGCGCCTTCTGCATGACGACGAAACGTATCAGGCGATGAGCCGGGCCCATAATCCGTATGGAGACGGGCAGGCTTGTGGCCGTATTTTGCATGCACTTAAAAACAATCGGGTATCGCTATGAGTTTTACTATCCTCTCTGTCATTGGTCTTGGCTACATTGGCTTGCCCACCGCGGCGGCGTTTGCCTCTCGTCAGAAACAGGTTGTCGGTGTGGATATCAACGCCCGTGCGGTGGAAACCATTAACCGTGGCGAGATTCATATTGTCGAGCCCGATCTTGACCGCGTGGTGAAAGAGGCGGTGGAGGGCGGCTTCCTGCGCGCCAGTACCACGCCCGTTGAAGCGGATGCTTACCTGATTGCCGTTCCAACGCCCTTTAAAGGTGACCACGAGCCCGACATGGTCTACGTCGAGGCGGCGGCAAAGTCCATTGCCCCTGTGCTGAAGAAAGGGGCGCTGGTGATTCTGGAATCAACCTCTCCGGTCGGTGCTACCGAGCAGATGGCGCAGTGGCTGGCCGACGCGCGCCCTGATTTAAGCTTCCCGCAACAGGCGGGGGAGCAGGCGGATATCAACATCGCCTACTGTCCGGAGCGCGTCCTCCCGGGCCAGGTCATGGTCGAACTGATTAAAAACGACCGCGTCATTGGCGGTATGACGCCCGTCTGTTCCGAGCGCGCCAGCGCGCTGTACAAGATTTTCCTGGAAGGGGAGTGTGTGGTGACAAACTCCCGCACCGCCGAGATGTGCAAGCTGACGGAAAACAGCTTCCGTGACGTTAATATCGCCTTTGCGAACGAACTGTCGCTGATTTGCGCCGATCAGGGGATTAACGTCTGGGAGTTGATTAGCCTGGCGAATCGCCATCCGCGTGTAAACATTCTCCAGCCAGGCCCGGGCGTGGGTGGACACTGCATCGCCGTCGATCCGTGGTTTATTGTGGCTCAGAATCCGGCGCAGGCGCGCCTGATTCGCACCGCGCGTGAAGTGAACGACAGCAAACCTCACTGGGTGCTCAATCAGGTCAAAACCACGGTAGCGGATTGTCTGGCAGAGAGCGGAAAGCGCGCCAGCGAGCTGAAAATTGCCTGCTTTGGTCTGGCATTCAAACCCAACATTGACGACCTGCGCGAAAGCCCGGCAATGGAAATTGCTCAGATGATTGCCGAATGGCACAAGGGTGAAACGCTGGTGGTTGAGCCGAATATCGATGAGTTGCCGGCAAAACTGGCGGAGCACTGCACGCTGGCTGCGCTGGATGAGGCGCTGGCGACGGCGGACGTGCTGGTGCTGCTGGTGGATCATAAAGCGTTTAAAGCGACGTCCGGTGATGCGGTGCGTCAGAAGTATGTGGTTGATACCAAAGGTGTCTGGCGTTGAACAGCCTGAACGGGGTACTTGAGCCCCTGCAGTGGGAGAGTGCCTTTTTCGGCCTGCCGTCGGCCATTGTGCGTCTGCGCGATGATGCGCCGGTACTGGCTGAATCGGATTTCATCGCCTGGCAACGGATTCAGGCGAAGATCCCGGCGGACCGTACCGACCTGCTTGATGCGCTCCAGCAACGCGGCTTTCAGCTGGTGGAAGGTGAGGCAGACCTTTCCATAACCCTCACCCGGCATGATGCGCCCGGTGCGGAAATGGCAACCGAACAGGATATTCCCGTGCTGCGTCAGATGGCGGCCCGGGCGTTTGCGCAGAGCCGCTTTCGTGCGCCCTGGTACGCACCTGACGATAGTGGACGTTTCTATGCCCAGTGGATAGAGAATGCGGTTAAAGGCACCTTTGACCACGTCTGCCTGGTTTTCCGCGCAGGGGACGGTCAACTCCAGGGGTTCGTCTCGCTTCGCAAGCTCAACGTGCGCGAGGCGCGTATTGGCTTATTAGCCGGGCGCGGCATGGGTGAGAAACTTATGCAGGCGGCGCTGCACTGGGCGCAGCAGCAGCAGGTTGAGACGCTGCGGGTGGCGACCCAGGTGGGCAACACCGCCGCGCTTAAACGTTATATTGCGAGTGGTGCCAACATCGACGCCACCGCCTACTGGTTATACAGGTGACAAGATGATTCCATTTAACGCACCACCCGTCGTCGGAACGGAACTCGACTATATGCAGTCTGCCATGGGCAGCGGCAAACTCTGCGGTGACGGCGGTTTCACCCGTCGCTGTCAGCAGTGGATGGAACAGCGTTTTCGCAGCGCCAAAGTACTGCTGACCCCGTCCTGTACGGCATCGCTGGAAATGGCCGCACTGCTGCTGGATATCCAGCCCGGCGATGAAGTGATCATGCCGAGCTACACCTTCGTTTCCACGGCGAATGCGTTTGTCCTGCGCGGGGCGAAAATCATCTTTGTGGATATCCGCCCGGATACCATGAACATTGATGAGACGCTGATTGAAGCGGCGATCACCGACAAAACGCGCGCGATCGTGCCGGTTCACTACGCAGGTGTGGCCTGTGAAATGGACACCATCATGGCCATCGCCAAAAAACATAACCTGTTTGTGGTGGAAGATGCCGCGCAGGGCGTGATGTCGACCTACAAGGGACGCGCGCTGGGCACCATCGGCCACATCGGCTGCTTTAGCTTCCACGAAACCAAAAACTACACGGCAGGCGGAGAGGGTGGCGCGACGCTGATTAACGACCGGGCACTCGTGGAGCGTGCGGAAGTGATCCGCGAAAAAGGCACCAACCGCAGCCAGTTCTTCCGCGGCCAGGTAGACAAATACACCTGGCGCGATATTGGCTCCAGCTATCTGATGGCGGATCTGCAGGCCGCGTACCTCTGGGCGCAGCTGGAAGCCGCGGATCGCATCAACCTGCAGCGTCTCTCCCTGTGGCAAACCTATTACGATGCGCTGGAACCTCTGGCAAAAGCCGGGCGTATTGCGCTGCCAACGATTCCGGCGGATTGCGTCCACAACGCGCACATGTTCTACATCAAGCTGCGCGATAACGACGACCGCAGCGAGCTCATCGCCTGGCTGAAAGAAGCCGAAATTATGGCGGTGTTCCACTATATCCCGCTGCACTCCAGCCCGGCGGGCGAAGCGTTTGGAACGTTCGCGGGTGAAGACCGTTACACCACCAAAGAAAGTGAGCGGTTGCTTCGTCTGCCACTGTTCTACAACCTCGCGCCAGTTAACCAGCGTACGGTGATTAATACCCTCCTGAGTTATTTCGGCTGATATGTCTCTGGCAAAAGCATCGGTGTGGACCGCCGCGTCCACGCTTGTAAAAATTGGGGCCGGGCTGTTGGTCGTCAAGCTCCTGGCCGTCTCATTTGGCCCGTCAGGAGTGGGGCTGGCGGGTAATTTCCGTCAGCTTGTCACCGTCCTTGGCGTGCTGGCCGGTGCCGGTATCTTCAACGGCGTCACCAAATACGTTGCGCAGTATCATGATGATGCGGCCCAGCTCCGCAGGGTGGTGGGCACCTCCTCGGCGATGGTCACGGGTTTTTCGACCCTGATGGCGATCATCTTTCTGCTGGCGGCGGCGCCCATCAGCCAGGGATTATTCGGCCACACCCACTATCAGGGGCTGGTGCGTCTGGTCGCATTGGTTCAGATGGGGATTGCCTGGGCTAACCTGCTGCTGGCGCTGATGAAAGGGTTTCGTGATGCTGCCGGGAACGCGCTTGCGTTGATCCTGGGCAGCGTCATCGGCGTGATTGCCTATTATTTCTGCTATCGCCTGGGTGGCTATGAAGGCGCACTGCTGGGGCTGGCGCTGGTTCCGGCGCTGGTGGTTGTGCCTGCGGCATTTATGCTGATGCGTCGGGGCGTCATTCCGCTGAGCTACCTGAAACCGCAATGGGACTCGATGCTTGCCAGCCAACTGGGTAAATTTACCCTGATGGCGCTCATCACCTCCGTCACGCTGCCGGTGGCCTACGTGATGATGCGAAACCTGCTGGCGGCGCACTATAGCTGGGATGAGGTCGGGATCTGGCAGGGCGTAAGCAGTATTTCCGATGCCTATCTTCAGTTTATTACGGCTTCCTTTAGCGTTTACCTGCTGCCAACCCTGTCGCGTCTGACGTCCAGACAGGACATAACGCGCGAGATTTTCCGATCGCTGCGCTTTGTATTGCCGGCCGTCGCGGCTGCCAGCTTTACCGTCTGGTTATTGCGCGATGTCGCCATCTGGCTGCTGTTCTCGGCGAAGTTCACCGCCATGCGCGATCTCTTTGCCTGGCAGCTGGTGGGTGATGTACTGAAAGTGGGGGCTTACGTTTTCGGCTATCTGGTGATCGCGAAAGCGTCCCTTCGGCTCTATATCCTGGCGGAAATTAGCCAGTTTGTTTTACTGACGGCATTTTCACACTGGCTGATACCCACGCACGGTGCGCTGGGGGCGGCTCAGGCCTACATGGCAACCTATATCGTTTATTTCGCCGCCTGTTGCGGTGTATTTTTATTGTGGCGTAAACGCGCATGACTGCACTGATTCACATCCTGGGATCGGATATCCCACACCATAACCAGACCGTTTTGCGGTTCTTCAACGACGAGCTGGCATCGGGAGATCCTGATGCGCGTGAGTTTATGGTTGCAGGTCAGGATAAGGGCCTGAGCGAGGCGTTTCCGGCACTGACGATTCGCTTCTGGCCGGATAAGGCCTCACTGGCGAAGGCGGTGGTTGCCAAAGCCAAAGCGGATCGTAAGCAACGTTTCTTTTTCCACGGGCAGTTCAATACCGGCCTGTGGCTGGCGCTTCTCAGCGGAGGGATTAAACCCTCCCAGTGCAGCTGGCATATCTGGGGAGCCGATCTTTATGAAGTCTCCCGCGGCTGGAAATTCCGTCTTTTTTATCCCCTGCGCCGCATGGCTCAGGGGCGCGTAGGCTGCGTTTTTGCTACCCGCGGCGATCTCAACTATTTTGCTAAACAGCACCCGAACGTGCTCGGCGAGTTGCTCTATTTCCCCACCCGCATGGATCCGGCGCTGAACGCCATGGCGAATGACGCGGTGCGTGAAGGCAAGCTGACGATTCTGGTGGGGAATTCCGGCGATCGCAGTAACGAACATGTCGCGGCGCTCAGGGCGGTGCATCAGCAGTTTGGCGACACGGTGAACGTGGTGGTGCCGATGGGCTATCCCGCCAACAACAGCGCCTATATCGACGAGGTTCGTCAGCAGGGGCTGGCGCTGTTTAGCGCTGAAAATCTGCACATCCTCAGCGATAAGCTGGAATTTGATGAATATCTTGCGCTGCTGAGAAAATGCGATCTCGGTTATTTCATCTTTGCCCGGCAGCAGGGGATTGGCACGCTGTGCCTGCTGATTCAGGCAGGTGTACCGTGCGTGCTCAACCGCGACAACCCGTTCTGGCAGGACATGGCCGAGCAGCATATTCCGGTGCTGTTTACCTCAGACACGCTGAATGTCGAGGTGGTACGTGAAGCTCAACGTCAGCTCACGCTGGTGGATAAAAACAGCATCGATTTTTTCAGCCCGAATTATCTCACGCCGTGGCACCGCGCGCTGCGTATCGCTGCAGGAGACAAAGCATGAGTCAGTTGCAATTCAGCGGCTTACTGGTTGTCTGGCTTCTGAGCAGCCTGTTTATCGCCACGCTCACCTGGTTTGAATTCCGCCGCGTGCGCTTCAACTTTAACGTCTTCTTCTCGTTACTGTTTCTGCTAACGTTCTTTTTCGGCTTCCCGTTGACCAGCATACTGGTCTTCCGTTTTGACGTGAGCGTCGCGCCGCCGGACATTCTGCTCCAGGCGCTTCTGGCGGCGACCTGCTTCTATGCGGTTTACTACGTCACCTATAAAACGCGTCTGCGTTCAGCGCAGACAGCTGCCCCACGACGGGCGCTCTTTACCATGAATCGGGTGGAAACCCACCTGACATGGGTGATGCTGATGACTATCGCCCTGGTCAGCGTTGGCATCTTCTTCATGCATAACGGCTTCCTGCTTTTTAAACTCCACTCCTACAGCCAGATTTTTTCGGCAGAAGTCTCGGGCGTGGCGCTTAAGCGTTTCTTCTACTTCTTCATCCCGGCGATGCTGGTGATCTTCTTCCTGCGCCAGGACAGCAAAGCGTGGCTGTTCTTCCTGGTCAGTACCGTCGCATTTGGCATCCTGACCTACATGATTGTGGGCGGTACGCGCGCGAACATCATCATCGCCTTCGCGATCTTCCTGTTTATCGGCATTATCCGCGGCTGGATTTCGCTCTGGATGCTGGTTGCAGCAGGCGTGTTTGGCATTGTGGGGATGTTCTGGCTGGCGCTGAAGCGCTACGGGATGAACGTGGCGGGTGATGAGGCGTTTTATACGTTCCTTTACCTCACGCGCGATACCTTCTCGCCATGGGAAAACCTGGCACTGCTGCTGCAAAATTACGACAAGATTGATTTCCAGGGGCTGGCGCCGATTGTTCGCGACTTCTACGTCTTTATCCCTTCCTGGCTATGGCCGGACCGTCCTGGCGTGGTGCTGAATACGGCGAATTACTTCACCTGGGAAGTGCTGAACAACCATTCCGGTCTGGCAATTTCTCCTACGCTGCTCGGTTCCCTGGTGGTGATGGGCGGGGCATGGTTCATTCTGCCCGGTGCGGTTGCCGTGGGGCTGATTATTAAGTGGTTCGACTGGCTTTACCTGCGTGGCAATGAAGAGACCAACCGCTATAAAGCGGCCATTTTGCACAGTTTCTGCTTTGGTGCCATTTTCAATATGATCGTTCTGGCGCGCGAAGGTCTGGACTCGTTCGTTTCGCGCGTGGTGTTCTTCATGGTTGTTTTCGGCATCTGCCTGTTACTGGCCAAACTGTTGTACTGGCTGTTTGACAGCGCCGGGCTTGTGCACAGGCGCGAGCGGCAGGGCAGCACAACGCTGTCGCAAGTCTGAGTAAGGATAGTAATGACTGATAGAATTTCTGCACCGCGCTATGCGCTACGTGGTCTGCAGCTGATTGGCTGGCGCGACATGCAGCACGCGCTGGATTTTCTGTTCGCCGACGGCCAGATGAAATCCGGTACGCTGGTGGCCATCAACGCGGAAAAGATGCTGGCGGTTGAGGATAACGCGGAAGTCAAAAGCCTGATAGACGCGGCCGAATTTAAATACGCGGACGGGATTAGTGTGGTTCGCTCTATCCGTAAAAAGTATCCTGACGCTAATGTTTCCCGCGTGGCGGGTGCCGATCTCTGGGAGCAGCTTATGGCCCGCGCAGGCGCGCAGGGAACGCCCGTGTTCCTGATTGGCGGGAAGCCGGAGATACTGGCCCAGACGGAAGAGAAACTGCGTCGTCAATGGAATGTTAATATTGTCGGCAGCCAGGATGGTTACTTCAAACCGGAAGATCGGCAGGCGCTGTTTGAGCGCGTTCGTGACAGCGGGGCGAAGATTGTCACCGTGGCGATGGGGTCCCCGCGCCAGGAGATCCTGATGCGTGACTGTCGTCTGGTCTGCCCGGATGCCCTCTACATGGGCGTTGGCGGCACATATGACGTCTTTACCGGCCACGTCAAGCGTGCGCCAGCGGTCTGGCAACATCTGGGGCTGGAGTGGTTGTATCGCCTGCTATCGCAGCCGACACGCATTAAACGACAGATCCGTCTGCTTCGCTACCTCGCCTGGCATTACACCGGGAAAATGTAATCAAAATGTAGCGCGATATGCTATTCGCGCTGCAACTCGCCTGCAAAACTGCTGATAATCTGTGCAATGCATTCATTTTTTTTATGCATCGTTTGCCATTTGGCACATTTTAAGAAACCATTCGCTCCGTATTTTAGTCCCCCTAAAAAACAATACCCGGTCTTAAGTCGGGAAACAGCAAACACAATCGAGGATCTATAGCAGAGAAAAAACAGGAGCTACAGCGTGGGCTGGAAGCTCGTCATATTGAACTGATAGCGCTGGGCGGCACTATCGGCGTGGGCCTGTTTATGGGCTCCGCAAGCACGCTCAAGTGGGCAGGCCCTTCCGTATTACTGGCGTACATTATTGCCGGGCTGTTTGTTTTCTTCATCATGCGTTCCATGGGCGAAATGCTCTTCCTGGAGCCGGTAACCGGCTCCTTCGCCGTTTACGCGCACCGGTATATGAGCCCCTTTTTCGGCTACCTGACAGCCTGGTCATACTGGTTCATGTGGATGGCGGTGGGCATCTCCGAGATCACCGCGATAGGGGTCTATGTCCAGTTCTGGTTCCCGGACATGGCCCAGTGGATACCCGCGCTTATTGCCGTGGGGCTGGTGGCGCTGGCAAACCTGGCCGCCGTGCGTCTTTATGGTGAGATCGAGTTCTGGTTCGCGATGATTAAAGTCACCACCATCATCGTGATGATTGTTGTTGGCCTGGGCGTGATTTTCTTCGGCTTTGGCAACGGTGGACACGCTATCGGTTTCGGTAACCTGACCGAAAACGGCGGCTTCTTCGCCGGCGGCTGGAAGGGTTTCCTGACGGCGCTGTGTATCGTTGTGGCTTCGTATCAGGGCGTGGAGCTGATCGGTATTACTGCCGGTGAAGCGAAAAATCCGCAGGTCACGCTGCGTAGCGCGGTGGGCAAAGTGCTGTGGCGCATCCTGATTTTCTATGTGGGCGCGATCTTCGTTATCGTAACCATCTTCCCGTGGAACGAAATTGGCACGACGGGTAGCCCGTTTGTTTTAACCTTTGCCAAAATTGGTATCACGGCGGCGGCGGGCATCATTAACTTTGTGGTCCTGACGGCAGCGCTGTCAGGGTGTAACAGCGGGATGTACAGCTGTGGGCGTATGCTCTATGCGCTCTCGAAGAATAACCAGCTGCCTGCGGCGATGAGCAAAGTGTCACGTGCTGGCGTGCCGGTGGCGGGCGTGGCGGTTTCGATTGCGATCCTGCTGATTGGCTCTTGCCTGAATTACATCATTCCCAATCCGCAGCGGGTGTTCGTTTACGTCTACAGCGCCAGCGTCCTGCCGGGCATGGTGCCGTGGTTTGTTATCCTCATCAGCCAGCTGCGTTTCCGTCATGCGCATAAAAAGGCGATTGAAAGCCATCCGTTCCGTTCAATTCTGTTCCCGTATGCGAACTATTTAACGATGGCGTTCCTGATTTGCGTATTAATCGGAATGTACTTTAATGAAGATACCCGCATGTCGCTGTTTGTCGGGATGATCTTCCTGGCCGCTGTAACGGCTGCCTATAAGCTTTTTGGTCTCGGTCGCCGTGCCACCACGCAGAAAGTGGAGGAATAAGCGGCAAAATGTGCAAACGATAACCAAACGCGCATTTTTTTCAAAAAAGCACTAGACAGCGGGGACGGAGGTACGTAATATCCAGCCCCGCAACGGCGCTAAGCGCCCGTAGCTCAGCTGGATAGAGCGCTGCCCTCCGGAGGCAGAGGTCTCAGGTTCGAATCCTGTCGGGCGCGCCATTTTAGTCCCGGCGCTAGAGCTGCGGTGGTCTGAGAAGTAGTCAGTACCGCGTGAAAGAATACAGTGGTGGCTATAGCTCAGTTGGTAGAGCCCTGGATTGTGATTCCAGTTGTCGTGGGTTCGAATCCCATTAGCCACCCCATTATTGAAAGAGTTGTGAATTGCGAAGGTGGCGGAATTGGTAGACGCGCTAGCTTCAGGTGTTAGTGTCCTTAGGATGTGGGGGTTCGAGTCCCCCCCCTCGCACCACGACTTTTTAAATGAATTGAACTAAAAATTCAAAAAGCAGTACATCGGCGAGTAGCGCAGCTTGGTAGCGCAACTGGTTTGGGACCAGTGGGTCGGAGGTTCGAATCCTCTCTCGCCGACCAATTTTGAACCCCGCTTAGGCGGGGTTTTTTGTTTTGTGCCACTTTTCACCCCTGTAGTGATTCCCCGACAGCGCCCTGTTTCATTGTCGCGATTCAGCGACATATAATGCATTGAAAATAAACATATTTACTATCCATAGGTTTTGCTGTCTCCTCCTGGCGACATATTTCTGCGTTGACCGATATGTTGTAGCGATTAAGACGACGCTTAACAGCATAATTTCCTTTTATCTTAAAATGTTGCGTCATGTAAAAGTTCTGCGTGTCATGTTGGCACGTTACGTGCAATAATATGCGTGTAGATGCTCATTCCATCTCTTATGTTCGCCTTCGTGCCTCATAAACTCCGGAATGACGCAGAGCCATTTACGGTGCTTATCGTCCACTGACAGATGTCGCTTCGGCCTCATCAGACACCATGGACATAACGTTGAGTGAAGCACCAAATATGTTGTCTTACAGACCTGTTTTAACGCCTGCTTTTATAGCAGGCGTTTTTTTATGCCTTATTCCCGATACCGGCGCACGATCAGGGCAACCATCACCAGGGCCGCTGACGAGACAGCATAGAGTGCGGCTACTGAGCCAAACCCGGCAGCCACTGCCGCTGCGATGCCGGTGAAGAGAGAGGCGCTGAGCGTTTGCCAGCGCCAGGCTTTACCACTGGCCGAAGCGGTTTGCGTAATATGAAAACTACTGAGAACGCCAAACGTCCCGGCCGCGAACAGAACATTCGAAGCCAGATGCGCGATAAAGATCATCCCCAGCGCACATGCCATCCACCCGGACAACAACGGCAGCATTCCATAAGCGGCCAGAAAGATGCCGAGACAAACGATGATGCGTGGCGTGCGAGCGGCAAAGCGCGTCAGGCTCTCTTTTTTTAGCAACATGGGGCCGCAAAGCTGTCCCAGGCTCCTTGCGAAAAGCAGCGGCAAAGCAAGGCCCGCCGCATCCTGAGGATGGAGTTGCTGTGCCAGTGCCGGAAGCAGTGCCATGGCCGGCGAGCCGGCGGCCGCCAGCGCTGGCAGGATGAGCAGACTGCGTTTCTGCCGAACGGTCAACGTCCGCCAGCGTAATGCCGCAGGGGCTTCCTCTTCCTCGAGGGACGGGAGTGATGGCGCTGAAAACCGGCGTCCAGCCAGCCATAGCATGAGCAGTGACCCGAGAAAGCTGGCGGCATCAATGGCCAGCAGGGTAAATACGGATATCTTCTGAAACAGCATCACGCCCAGGCCGGTCCCCAGCAAAACCTGAGAAGCAAAAATCACATTTTCCAGACAGGTCGCAGCAGGCAGCTCCGCTTCGCTGAGACCGCGCTTGAAGAGCAACGTCAGCGCGGGCCAGCTCATCCCGCTGAGCAGCGCTTCGGTGGATTGCACGGCGAGTAACGCGGTAACGCTGTGATAACCCACACCAACCAGGGGAAAGAGCAGGGCGAGCAATCCCAGCGCCTCGGTCAGTATCAGCAGGGCGATCGGAGAACATCGGGAGCACAGCTTTTCGCCGATCGTACTCCCGATAAACCCCGGTACCGTAGCGAAAAGAAAAGCGAGGGTGAGCAGTGCGGGCGGGGCTGACCATGCTAACAGCAAGCCGAAGACCACGACCTGGGTTAAGCCATTCCCCAGCGAAGAAAAGATAAAAGCACAAGCAAGGAGGCGCAGCCATCGGTGGCAGCGCAGCGCTTCAATCAGCGCATACAGAAGCGAATTCATGACGATTTCCTTTCAAAAACGATTTAATCCACGCTGCAGAATGTGCGCGTGTGTGAGAAAAAGTTAATGAAAAGAGATCGTTACATTGGCGGGCTCGTTTGCGGATGCAGGTGTAAAGAATGTAGCAGCAGAAAGGCGATAAAAAAAGGAGGCCGTTTGGCCTCCTTTTTGTTTATTGTTGGGTACCGTTGTTTTGCAGGGTCAGCAACAGCCCGTCACGGCGCATGGCGGCGGCCTCTTCCGGCTTATGCTGCTTGTCCAGCGTATCGGCAAGCCAGGCGTAGTCGAAGGCGTCCGGACGCTGCTTCAGCGCTGCACGGAAGGCGAGGCTCGCCTCCTGCCATTCGCCGTGCTTCATCAACGACTGGCCGAGCGTGCTCCACAGCAGCGGTCGATCGCCGACGGTTTTAATCTGCTGACGCAGCACTTTTTCGATTTGCTCAGGATTGTTGGTTTTCAGGCGCGGGATCACCATCACCAGACGATCGTCGTACTGACGCTTCAGACCGTCGAGGAGGATCGCCTGAGCCGTGTCGTGATCGTCACACTCAATGAGATGTTCCGCCATCGCCACCTGCAGAGGAACCTGCTGACGCGTTTTACGGCTCTGATTCTTCCACCACGTTTTCAGACCGTCGCTGCCCAGGTCTGCGCGCGCCTGATCCATCAGGCCAATCCACGCCAGACGCTGAAGCTCATCACGATGTTCATCGTCGCCCACCTCGGCCTTCGCCATCGACGGAATGATGTCCAGCAGTGAGCCCCAGGCGCCGGTACGAATATAGGCCTGCTCGGCAAGGCGCAGCACTTCCGGATGACGCGGCGCGACTTCCAGCAGACGGTCGATGCCGTGGCGAGCCGCGTGATTCTCATTGCGTGCCAGCTGCAGACGAACGCGCGTGATTTCCACCGGAATCGGGTCGCCGTGAGCCAGCTCAGCCGCTCGCTCCAGATGCTGATTAGCGCGGGCTTCATCACCGCGCTGCTGCGCCGCTTCGGCCGCCAGCAGATAGTTCACCACCGGCTGTTCGGCATGGTCGGCGTTTTTCGACATCAGCTTTTCAACCTGCTGATAGTCACCCTCTGCGAGCTTAAGCAGCGCCTGCTCGGTCTGTTTACGGGCGCGACGGCGCTTACGGCCAACGAACCAGCCGCGGGTATGGGCACCGGTACGGAAAATACGGCGCAGGATCCACTCGATCGCAAACAGCACCACCACGCCAAGGATCAGAATGATCGTCAGACCCGTTACGCTGGTTTCAATGTTGTAGTTATCGGTCTGGATCAGGACATAACCCTGATGACCCGCAAGCATAGGCCCCAGGACGATCCCGGCGATCAGCAGGATAAAGAGTAAGAGGACTTTTAGCATCGTTACTCTCCCTGCGGTGCGCTTTCAGGCGCAGGAGTCGGAGCAGGTGCCGCTCCGCTCGCCTGCTCAGCCGGAACGCCCGGCTGCGCCAGCAGGTTACGCACGCGCGTCTGCATCAGTTTCTCCAGAATCGGCTGGCTGGTCAGCTTGTCCGGCACGTTCATGGTGATGTTCTGCTGGCTCAGCTTATCAATGTCTTCGAGGAAGGCGGTGGTCGTCGCATCATCGGTGTTGTAGTAAGCGCGTACCCACGTTGAGACGTTATCCAGCGCCTGTTTATAGGTCTCTTCCTGATGACGCGGCACGGCCTGGGCCGCCACCAGCAGGCGGGAACGAATGTTCTCGCGCAGATAGATGTCCTGGTTCGGCGCGAGCAGCGGTACGGCCGTTTCGTCGCGACGGCGGATAGTGATAAAGCTGTCCATAAAGTTCTGCCAGCTTTTCTGCAGGTTTATGCGCCATTCGCTCAGGGAGCTGGAAAGCTCGGTACCGTCGGAATCCATCGGGGAGTCGTCGTCGTTGTTATCCGCCAGCTGCAGGTTATCAATCTGATTCGACAGCTGATTCACTTTAAGGATAATGCCGTCGTAATCCACCTGCGAAACGGCGGAGAGGCTGGCGATGTCTTCGGTAATCGCGCGACGGGCGGTAATGAGGCTTGGGTCGTTCATGTCCGCCAGGCTTGCATCGGCGCTTTTCAGCAGCGCGGCGGCAGTGGTGACGTCCTGATCGCTCCAGAGCTTACGTCCGGCGAGCTTCACCAGGAAGTCAGCCTGCGAGAGCAGCCAGGTTTTGGCATCGGTGCCGGAAATCGTGGCGACTTTCTGCTGTACTTCACCCAGCTGTTTGGTCAGCTCTTCCTGTTTGCTGTTCGCTTCGGCAAGCGCGGCGGCCTGCTGCTTAATCACGGCTTCCAGCTCGGTTTTCTGCGTCTCCTGCTCTTTTTGCAGGGCAGTGAGCTGATTCACCAGCGCATCGCTGGTGGACGTCTGGTTAGCGCTCTGTTGCTTCACCAGCCCGTACAGGCCAACCCCCGCTGCCAGCGCAATGGCGATGGCAATCGCGCTCAGCGTGAGGCTTGTTTTGTTGCTGCCGTTTTTCTTCTCAGCGGTTTTCTCAGTCGTCTCTGGCTGTGGCGTCGTCTCCACAGTCTCCCTGGTCTCTTCAACCACGGCGGAGGATTTGTCGTGTTCCGTCATTATGGCTTCCCATTTGAGAGTTATTGTAATGCGCGCAGCAGCGCATCGTTGTCGGCGTTATCAGCGATCCGAATATCCTGCCAGCCCAGTTCCCGGGCCTGGTTCGCCAGACGCTCACTGACGACCAGAAGCCGACAGCGGAGTAACCAGTTTTCGCGATACCAAAGCGGTATCAGCGTCCAAAGCTGTTGTAACATTTCACCGCTGGTGACCACCAGTGTATTGATGCCTCGCGCGTGCCAGCGCATCGCCTCTTCCGCGCCATCGTAGTGTTTTGCACAGCGCTGATAGCACTCAACGAACGTCACGTTCGCACCACGTTCACGCAGCGTTTCGCCCAGCAGCTCGCGCCCCCCATTGCCGCGCAAAATGAGCGCACGCTTTCCGGCAACAGTTTGTAATTCAGGTAATTGTAGCAAGACTTCAGTGATTTCCCGATCTAACGGGTAACGAACGTCCGCGCCGCTTACGGTATGCAGCGCCAGTGCCGTTGTGCGGCCAATCGCGAAATAGCCGGGGGCGGTTGGCCAGGCCATGTCCTGCTGCTGCAGCTGTGCGTGGGCAAATTCCACGGCATGCTGCGACAGCGCAAACAGCAGGTCACCGTCCTGAAGGGTATTCATCTGGTCGGCGAGCGCAGAGAGCTCGCGACCGGGGGAGAATTCAATGAGCGGAAAACTCCAGGCCACCTGCCCCAGTGCGCGCAGACGGCTCACTAACTGCTCTCCTGCGGGAGAAGGGCGGGTGACGAGAATACTCATGCAGGGGGCTCTCCATTATATACGTCAGCCAGGATCTCGCGGGCGCCGTTATCCAGTAACTCTTCCGCCAGCGACACGCCAAGCTGCTCGGCATCTTGCGCGTTACCGCGACGTTCGCCGCGCACCATCTGCGAACCGTCCGGGGCGCCTACCAGCGCGCGCAGCCACAGTTCGCCATTCGTCAATTCAGCATAGCTGCCAATTGGCACCTGGCACCCGCCTTCGAGGCGGGTATTCATCGCCCGCTCCGCTTTTACGCGCGTAGCGGTTTCTTCATGATTCAGTGGGGCAAGCAGCTCGCGAGTACGCGCATCGTCCAGACGGCACTCGATGCCGACGGCACCCTGGCCAACAGCGGGCAGTGAGAGCTCTGGCGGCAGCGCTACGCGAATACGTTCTTCCAGCCCCAGACGCTTCAGGCCGGCAACGGCGAGAATAATGGCATCGTAATCGCCGTTATCCAGCTTGCCCAGACGCGTGCCGACGTTACCGCGCAGCGAGCGGATGATCAGGTCAGGACGACGCTCTGCCAGCTGACACTGACGGCGTAAACTCGACGTACCAACCACGCTACCCGCTGGCAGCGCGTCGAGCGAGTCATAGCGGTTAGAGACAAACGCATCGCGCGGGTCTTCGCGCTCGCAGATGGTCACTAGCCCCAGCCCTTCCGGGAACTCGACGGGCACATCTTTCATCGAATGTACGGCGATATCGGCGCGGTTCTCAAGCAATGCCAGTTCCAGTTCTTTGACAAACAGGCCCTTGCCGCCCACTTTCGCCAGCGGCGTATCGAGGATCACATCACCGCGCGTGACCATCGGCACCAGCTCGACGCGCAATCCACTGTGGCAGGCTTCCAGGCGCTGCTTCACATAATGTGCCTGCCAGAGCGCGAGAGGGCTTTGGCGTGTGGCAATTCTCAAAACATTGTCTAACATGCTTGTTACCGTCATTATCAATCGCTAACCATCCTAACATTGTTGACTCTGGGATGGCAGTTTTACGGTTGATGAAGAGTGAGAGGGACAAGGCGGCGTATTCGTCAGCCAGAGCCGTATTCAGGAATTTACACGTACAGAACGGTGCTACACTTGTATGTAGCGCATCTTTCTTTACGGTCAATCGGCAAGGTGTTAAATTGATCACGTTTTAGACCATTTTTTCGTCGGTACCACCAAAAATGATAAGGGCGAAAAAGGGTAACGGTTATCTTTTTGAAATACTGCGGGTCCGCTGTTAGTCGTGTTTTGAATAGCTGCGACACCCGGAAACATCAGGCGATACGTCTTGTACCTCTATATTGAGACTCTGAAACAGAGACTGGATGCCATAAATCAACTGCGTGTGGATCGCGCGCTTGCTGCTATGGGCCCTGCTTTCCAGCAGGTATACAGTCTGCTGCCGACATTATTGCACTATCACCACCCGCTGATGCCTGGCTACCTTGATGGTAACGTTCCCCAGGGCATTTGCCTTTTCACGCCTGATGAAACCCAACAGCATTATTTGAACGAGCTGGAACTCTACCGGGGCATGCCGCCACAGGAGTCCCCGAAAGGTGAACTGCCGATTACCGGCGTTTACTCTATGGGGAGCACCTCATCGGTAGGGCAAAGCTGTTCTTCTGACCTGGACATCTGGGTCTGTCATCAGTCCTGGCTCGATAACGAAGAGCGTCAGCTGCTTCAGCGTAAATGCAGCCTGCTGGAGAGCTGGGCGGCCTCGCTCGGCGTGGAAGTGAGCTTCTTCCTGATTGATGAAAACCGTTTCCGCCATAACGAAAGCGGCAGTCTGGGTGGTGAGGACTGCGGCTCGACCCAGCACATCTTATTGCTGGATGAATTCTACCGTACTGCCGTTCGTCTGGCCGGGAAACGTATTCTGTGGAATATGGTCCCGTGCGAAGAAGAAGAGCATTACGACGATTACGTCATGTCGCTTTATGCGCAGGGCGTACTGACGCCAAACGAATGGCTGGACCTCGGCGGTCTCAGCTCACTGTCTGCGGAAGAGTATTTCGGCGCAAGCCTCTGGCAGCTCTATAAGAGTATCGACTCACCGTACAAAGCGGTGCTCAAAACGCTGCTGCTTGAAGCCTACTCCTGGGAATACCCGACGCCGCGCCTGCTGGCGAAAGACATCAAGCAGCGCCTGCACGACGGGGAGATCGTCTCCTTCGGGCTCGACGCCTACTGCATGATGCTGGAGCGCGTAACCGAATACCTGAAAGCCATTGATGACACCACGCGTCTGGACCTGGTACGTCGATGTTTCTATCTCAAAGTCTGTGAGAAGTTGAGCCGCGAACGCGCCTGCGTGGGCTGGCGTCGTGAAGTGGTCAGCCAGTTAGTCAAAGAGTGGGGATGGGACGACGCGCGTCTGTCCATGCTCGACAACCGGGCCAACTGGAAAATCGATCAGGTGCGTGAAGCGCACAACGAACTGCTCGATGCAATGATGCAAAGCTACCGTAATCTGATCCGCTTTGCGCGCCGCAACAACCTCAGCGTTTCCGCCAGTCCGCAGGATATCGGGGTATTGACCCGTAAGCTGTACGCCGCGTTTGAAGCGCTGCCGGGTAAAGTCACGCTGGTTAACCCGCAGATTTCGCCTGACCTGTCAGAACCGAACCTGACCTTTATCTACGTGCCGCCGGGCCGCGCGAACCGCACCGGGTGGTATCTGTACAACCGTGCGCCAAGCATGGATTCCATCATCAGCCATCAGCCGCTGGAATATAACCGCTATCTGAACAAGCTGGTGGCCTGGGCCTGGTTTAACGGCCTGCTGACCTCGCGCACGCGCCTGTTTATCAAAGGCAACGAGGTGGTCGATCTCGCTAAGCTGCAGGAGATGGTCGCGGATGTGTCGCACCACTTCCCGCTGCGTCTGCCTGCGCCGACGCCAAAAGCGCTCTACAGCCCGTGCGAGATTCGCCATCTGGCGATCATCGTCAACCTGGAATACGACCCGACGGCGGCCTTCCGCAATCAGGTGGTCCATTTTGACTTCCGCAAGCTGGACGTCTTTAGCTTTGGCGAGCAGCAAAACTGCCTGGTGGGCAGCGTGGACCTGCTGTACCGCAACTCGTGGAACGAAGTGCGTACCCTGCACTTCAACGGCGAGCAGGCGATGATCGAGGCGCTGAAAACCATTCTCGGCAAGATGCACCAGGATGCCGCGCCGCCGGACAGCGTGGAAGTGTTCTGCTACAGCCAGCACCTGCGCGGGTTGATTCGTACCCGCGTGCAGCAGCTGGTCTCCGAGTGTATCGAGCTGCGTCTCTCCAGTACCCGTCAGGAAACCGGGCGCTTTAAGGCGTTGCGCGTCTCCGGCCAGACCTGGGGCCTGTTCTTTGAACGTCTCAACGTATCGGTACAGAAGCTGGAAAACGCCATTGAATTCTACGGCGCGATTTCGCATAACAAGCTGCATGGCCTGTCGGTGCAGGTGGAAACCAACCACGTTAAGCTCCCGCAGGTGGTGGACGGCTTTGCCAGTGAAGGGATTATTCAGTTCTTCTTTGAAGAGTCGGGCGACGATGCCGGGTTCAACATCTACATTCTGGATGAGACCAACCGCGCCGAGGTGTATCACCATTGTGAAGGCAGTAAAGAGGAGCTGGTGCGCGACGTCAGCCGCTTCTACTCCTCTTCGCATGACCGCTTTACCTACGGCTCAAGCTTTATCAACTTTAACCTGCCGCAGTTCTACCAGATTGTGAACGTCGATGGCCGTGCGCAGGTGATCCCGTTCCGCACTCAGGCCGTCACGCCTGCCGCGCCTGCCAATCAGGACACCGCGCCGCTGTTGCAGCAGTATTTCTCCTGAGCCTTTTCGCCGGGTGGCTAATGCTTACCCGGCCTACGGTTCGAGCCGTTGTAGGCCCGGTAAGGCGCAGCCGCCACCGGGCAACAAAACTACCTGAAACGCACTTCCTCACCCGCCTGCGCGGTCGCGGCCTGTTCCAGCAGATCCCAGAACGGTACGCCGCTACGGTCGCACACCCACTCATCACCCTTCAGATCGAAGTGATAGCCGCCCTGTTTGGCCGCCAGCCACACCTGGTGAAGCGGCTCCTGACGGTTAATAATAATTTTGCTGCCATTTTCGAAGCTCAGGGTCAGAATACCGCCGTTGATTTCACAATCGATATCGCTGTCGCCGTCCCAGTCGTCAAGACGCTCTTCGATGGTCATCCACAGGTTGTCGGCAAGGCGATGGAATTCACTGTCGTTCATGGTTTTGTTCCTGTTTTTCGTGATGCCGGCAGTATAACCCTAAATAATTCCCGTTGCAGGAAAGCGGCAAACTCTTGCTTTTGTGTCTTCTCCTGCGATGATAGAAACAGATTTGAACTTACGGGCAACTTTATAATGAAAAACGCTTTCCGAACGCTTGCCGTTCTCATCACGCTGTTTAGCCTGACTGGCTGCGGACTGAAGGGACCCCTGTACTTTCCGCCTGCGGATAAAACCGCACCGCCGCCGACGAAACCGGTTAACAGCGGCATTGAGTCTTCCACGCCAGATACTAACGACCGTGGCGACAACGGCGGCCCGACTCAGGTTAATCTCTGACGACAACGTTCTGTACCCGCGCAATGGAGCAAATGATGCAGTTCTCTAAAATGCATGGCCTTGGCAACGATTTTATGGTCGTCGACGCGGTAACGCAGAATGTGTTTTTCTCACCGGAACTGATCCGTCGTCTGGCGGATCGGCATCTGGGCGTGGGGTTCGATCAGCTGCTGGTGGTTGAGCCGCCGTACGATCCCGACCTCGATTTCCACTACCGTATTTTTAACGCGGACGGCAGCGAAGTGAACCAGTGCGGCAACGGCGCGCGCTGTTTCGCCCGCTTTGTCCGCCTGAAAGGGCTGACTAACAAGCGTGATATTCGCGTCAGTACAGCCAATGGTCGCATGGTGCTCAGCGTCACCGATGATGAGCTGGTGCGCGTGAACATGGGCGAGCCTAACTTCGAGCCTTCCGTCGTGCCGTTTCGCGCAAACAAAGCGGAAAAGACCTATATTATGCGGGCGGCCGAGCAGACAGTATTGTGCGGCGTCGTCTCTATGGGTAACCCACACTGCGTGATCCAGGTTGATGATGTGGAAACCGCGGCGGTCGAAACGCTCGGCCCGGTGCTGGAAAGCCACGAACGTTTCCCGGAGCGCGCGAACATCGGTTTTATGCAGGTGGTGAAGCGCGAGCATATTCGTCTGCGGGTTTACGAGCGCGGTGCGGGCGAGACGCAGGCCTGCGGAAGCGGAGCCTGTGCGGCAGTGGCCGTGGGCATCTCCCAGGGGTTACTGGCTGAAGAGGTTCGCGTGGAATTACCGGGCGGTCGGCTTGATATCGCCTGGAAAGGACCGGGTCATCCACTGTATATGACGGGCCCGGCGGCACATGTCTATGACGGGTTTATCCATCTATGAAACAACCAGGGGAAGAACTGCAGGAAACAGTGACGGAACTGGACGACAGAGCTGTTGTTGATTATCTGCTGCGCAATCCTGAGTTTTTTATTCGCAATGCACGCGTCGTCGAAGAGATGCGCGTGCCGCATCCGGTTCGCGGAACCGTGTCGCTGGTAGAATGGCACATGGCGCGCGCGCGCAACCACATCAGCCAGCTTGAAGAGAACATGACGCTGCTGATGGAGCAGGCCAGCACCAATGAAAGCCTGTTCTATCGTCTGCTGCATCTGCAGGCGCGTCTGGCGTCGGCGCACAGTCTTGACGAGTTCCTCAGCCGCTTCCACCGCTGGGCCCGCGAGCTGGGGCTGGCGGGTGCAACGATTCGTCTTTTCCCTGACCGCTGGCGCATCGGTGCACCGTCGGGATTTACCCATCTGGCACTGAGCCGTCAGGCGTTTGAACCGCTGCGCATTCAGCGTCTGGGCCATGAGCACCACTATCTGGGGCCGCTTAACGGTCCTGAGCTGCTGGTGGTGTTACCGGAGGCCAAAGCGATTGGCTCGGTGGCGATGTCGCTGATGGGGCGCGATGGCGATCTGGGCGTCATCTTATTTACCAGCCGCGACGCGCATCACTATGAGCAGGGGCAAGCCACGCACCTGCTGCAGGAGATCGCCCTGATGCTGCCTGAGCTGCTGGAGCGCTGGATTGAGCGCGTATGACGGACGGACTGCTCGCCACTGACGTCTCGCGCTTTCTGCGCTATCTCGGCGTGGAACGCCAGCTTAGCCCCATTACGCTGCTTAACTATCAGCGTCAGCTTGATGCCATCATGCAGATCGCCGACGAGATCGGCCTGAAAAGCTGGCAACAATGTGATGCTGCGACGGTACGCGCGTTCGTCGTGCGTAGCCGCAAAAAAAATCTCAGCCCGGCAAGCCTGGCGCTCAGGCTCTCTGCGCTGCGCAGCTTCTTCGACTGGCTGGTCAGCCAGGGCGGCATAAAAGCCAACCCGGCAAAAGGGATCGCCACGCCGAAAGCGCCGCGCCATCTGCCTAAAAATATTGACGTTGACGACGTAAACCGCCTGCTGGATATCGATCTGAACGATCCGCTGGCCGTCCGCGATCGCGCGATGCTGGAGGTGATGTACGGTGCCGGGCTGCGTTTGTCTGAACTCGTCAACCTTGATCTCAAGCATCTCGACCTGGAATCGGGCGAAGTGTGGGTAATGGGGAAGGGCAGCAAAGAGCGCCGCCTGCCGATTGGCCGCAATGCGGTTTCCTGGATTGAGCACTGGCTTGACCTGCGCGGGCTGTTTGGCACCGACGAAGATGCGCTGTTCCTGTCGAAACTCGGCAAGCGGATCTCGGCGCGTAACGTGCAGAAGCGCTTTGCGGAGTGGGGCATTAAGCAGGGGCTGAACAGCCACGTGCATCCGCACAAGCTGCGCCACTCCTTTGCAACACACATGCTTGAGTCAAGCGGCGATCTGCGCGGCGTGCAGGAACTGCTTGGCCACGCGAACCTGTCGACGACTCAAATTTATACCCACTTAGACTTCCAACACCTTGCCTCGGTGTATGACGCGGCGCATCCACGCGCCAAACGGGGGAAATAATGCGTTTTTACCGCCCACTCGGTCAGATCTCAGCCCTGACGTTTGACCTTGATGACACTCTTTATGACAACCGCAAGGTGATCCTGCGTACCGAGCAGGAGTCGCTGGCGTTTGTGCAGAACTATCATCCCGCGCTGAAGACGATGCAGAACAAGGACTTCCAGAAGCTGCGTCAGTCCCTGCGGGAGACCGAGCCGGACATTTACCACGACGTGACCGAATGGCGTCGTCGCGCGGTTGAGCAGGCGATGCTGAATGTAGGCCTGAGTGCGCAGGATGCCGCGATTGGGGCGGAAGCGGCCATGGAAAACTTCGCCAAATGGCGCAGCCGTATCGACGTGCCGCATGAAACCCACGACACGCTGGCGACGCTTGCCGAAAAGTGGCCGCTGGTGGCCATCACCAACGGCAATGCCCAGCCGGAGCTGTTCGGCCTCAGCGATTACTTTGAATTCGTGCTGCGTGCGGGTCCTCACGGGCGCGCGAAGCCGTTCAGCGACATGTACCATCTGGCGGCGGATAAGCTTAACCTGCCGCTGGGTAAGATCCTGCACGTGGGGGATGACCTGACCACAGACGTGGCGGGCGCCATCCGCTGCGGCATGCAGGCCTGCTGGATCAAGCCGGAAAATGCTGACCTGATGATCGCCTCCGATAGCCGTCTTCTGCCGCACGTGGAAATTTCGCGGTTGGCATCCCTCACGACGCTGATATAATCACCAGTAATATTGTATAAATTACCAGGGTTTTGCTGTTGTAGGCCCGGTAAGCGAAGCGCCACCGGGCGTTTTGCTCTGTTCCTGAATACTATGTGACGGTGCCAATGGACGTTTCTTACCTGCTCGACAGCCTTAATGACAAACAGCGTGATGCGGTTGCCGCCTCGCGCACCAACCTGCTGGTGCTGGCTGGAGCGGGCAGTGGTAAGACGCGCGTGCTGGTTCACCGTATCGCCTGGCTGCAGAGCGTGGAAAACTGCTCGCCGTACTCCATCATGGCGGTCACGTTCACCAACAAGGCGGCGGCGGAGATGCGCCACCGCATCGCGCAGCTGATGGGCACCAGCCAGGGCGGCATGTGGGTTGGCACCTTCCACGGTCTGGCGCACCGCCTGTTGCGGGCGCACCACATGGACGCCAACCTGCCGCAGGATTTCCAGATCCTCGACAGCGAAGACCAGCTCCGTCTGCTGAAGCGCCTGATCAAGGCGATGAACCTCGACGAGAAGCAGTGGCCGCCGCGTCAGGCGATGTGGTACATCAACGGTCAGAAAGACGAGGGGCTGCGCCCGCACCACATTCAGAGCTTCGGCAACCCGGTCGAGCAGACCTGGCAGAACGTCTACAAGGCCTATCAGGAAGCGTGCGATCGCGCCGGCCTGGTGGATTTCGCCGAGCTGCTGCTGCGCGCCCACGAGCTGTGGCTCAACAAGCCGCACATCCTGCAGCACTACCGTGAACGCTTCACCAACATTCTGGTGGACGAATTCCAGGATACCAACAACATCCAGTACGCGTGGATCCGCCTGCTGGCCGGCGATACCGGCAAGGTGATGATCGTGGGCGATGACGATCAGTCCATCTACGGCTGGCGAGGCGCGCAGGTGGAAAACATTCAGCGCTTCCTTAACGACTTCCCCGGCGCCGAAACCATCCGTCTGGAGCAGAACTACCGCTCGACCAGCAATATCCTCAGCGCGGCCAACGCCCTGATTGAAAACAACAATGGGCGTCTGGGTAAAAAGCTGTGGACCGACGGCGTCGACGGCGAACCGATTTCGATTTACTGCGCCTTCAACGAGCTCGACGAAGCGCGCTTCGTGGTCAACCGCATCAAAACCTGGCAGGACAACGGCGGCGCGCTGGAGCAGTGCGCCATTCTCTATCGCAGCAACGCCCAGTCGCGCGTGCTGGAAGAGGCGCTGCTGCAGGTGGGGATGCCGTACCGCATTTACGGCGGTATGCGCTTCTTCGAACGTCAGGAAATCAAAGATGCGCTCTCGTATCTGCGTCTGATTGCCAACCGTAACGACGACGCGGCGTTTGAACGCGTGGTCAACACGCCGACCCGCGGGATTGGCGACCGTACGCTGGACGTGGTGCGTCAGGCCTCGCGCGACCGGCAGCTGACGCTGTGGCAGGCGTGCCGCGAGCTGCTGCAGGAAAAAGCGCTTGCCGGACGCGCGGCCAGCGCCCTGCAGCGCTTCCTTGAGCTGATTGACGCCCTGGCGCAGGAAACCGCCGACATGCCGCTGCACGTGCAGACCGACCGGGTGATTAAAGACTCCGGCCTGCGCACCATGTACGAGCAGGAAAAAGGCGAGAAGGGCCAGACCCGTATTGAGAACTTAGAGGAACTGGTCACGGCAACGCGCCAGTTCAGCTACAACGAAGAAGACGAGGACCTGATGCCGCTGCAGGCATTCCTCTCCCACGCCGCGCTGGAAGCGGGGGAAGGGCAGGCGGACACCTGGCAGGATGCGGTTCAGCTCATGACGCTGCACTCCGCCAAAGGTCTGGAGTTCCCGCAGGTGTTTATCGTCGGGATGGAAGAGGGGATGTTCCCGAGCCAGATGTCGCTGGATGAAGGCGGACGTCTGGAAGAGGAGCGTCGTCTGGCCTACGTGGGCGTGACGCGAGCGATGCAGAAGCTGACGCTGACCTACGCTGAAACCCGACGTCTCTATGGTAAAGAGGTCTACCACCGTCCGTCGCGCTTTATCGGTGAACTGCCGGAAGAGTGTGTCGAAGAGGTACGTCTGCGGGCGAGCATCAGCCGTCCGGTCAGCCATCAGCGCATGGGCTCGCCGATTGCGGAAACCGACACCGGCTACAAGCTGGGCCAGCGCGTGCGCCATTCGAAGTTTGGCGAAGGCACCATTGTGAATCTGGAAGGCAGCGGCGAGCACAGCCGCCTGCAGGTGGCGTTCCAGGGGCAGGGAATCAAATGGCTGGTGGCCGCCTACGCGAAGCTGGAAACAGTCTAACTTTCAGAAAAATATCATTATTTTGTAATAATCTGCTAGCCTTATACGTTGAAGGTCAATTAATGCCCTTCAGCGTTTCGTTGCGTGTTGACGCCACAGTTATAGCTGGCGTAACATGCGCGCACGATTACGCTAAGAGGACATTCGCCTTGGACACACCCAGTAGATACTGGCTCAATTCCCTGTCATCCAGGAACAACTCCTAAGGCTATCTCCTCTTGCTGATGGCCTTAGTGGTTGTCAGCGACTGCATTATTCCCGTCGCGCTGAGTCAGGCTGTTTAATGGTCTGAAACCCAATTTGTTTCTGTGTGCCCACCGAACTGTCCGATATTTTTTGCATTGGGAGTCCCGGTCATGTTGAGCGCATTTCAACTCGAAAATAACCGACTGACTCGGCTTGAAGCCGAAGAGTCACAGCCCCTCATTGATGCCGTATGGGTGGATCTGGTCGAGCCGGACGACGATGAGCGCCTTCGCGTACAATCTGAGCTGGGGCAAAGCCTGGCAACGCGCCCGGAACTGGAAGACATCGAAGCATCCGCCCGTTTTTTTGAAGACGAAGACGGCCTGCACATTCACTCCTTCTTCTTCTTCGAAGATGCCGAAGACCACGCGGGCAACTCCACCGTGGCATTTACCATTCGCGACGGCCGCCTGTTTACCCTGCGCGAGCGCGAGCTACCGGCATTCCGCCTCTACCGCATGCGCGCCCGCAGCCAGGCGATGGTGGACGGCAACGCCTATGAGCTGCTGCTCGATCTGTTCGAGACCAAAATTGAACAGCTGGCGGATGAAATTGAAAACATCTACAGCGATCTGGAAAAGCTGAGTCGCGTGATCATGGAAGGCCATCAGGGCGATGAGTATGACGAAGCGCTCTCAACGCTGGCGGAGCTGGAAGATATCGGCTGGAAGGTGCGTTTGTGTCTGATGGATACCCAGCGCGCGCTGAACTTCCTGGTGCGCAAGGCGCGTCTGCCGGGCGGTCAGCTGGAGCAGGCGCGTGAGATCCTGCGCGATATCGAATCCCTGCTGCCGCACAACGAATCCCTGTTCCAGAAGGTGAACTTCCTGATGCAGGCGGCGATGGGCTTTATCAACATCGAGCAGAACCGCATCATTAAGATCTTCTCGGTGGTGTCCGTGGTGTTCCTGCCGCCGACGCTGGTGGCGTCCAGCTACGGGATGAACTTCGAGTTTATGCCGGAGCTGAAGTGGAGCTTTGGCTACCCGGGGGCGATTATCTTCATGATCCTCGCCGGGCTGGCGCCGTATCTGTACTTTAAGCGTCGTAACTGGCTTTGAGAATCCGCCCGGTGGCGCTACGCTTACCGGGCCTACATATCTTGTAGGCCGGATAAGGCGCAGCCGCCATCCGGCAAAAAGGCACTACAGCCCTTTACGCCCCCTGCGCTGGGTATAAATCGCATCCGCAACAAAGATCGCCAATGCCACCCAAATAAAGGCGAACGTCACCATCTTATCCGCGCCCGGCACTTCGCCGTAAAACACCACTGCCAGCAGGAACATCAGCGTCGGGCCAATGTACTGGAAGAAGCCCAGCGTGGAGAGACGCAGGCGCGTCGCTGCACCGGTGAAGCACAGCAGTGGAATGGTGGTTACCACGCCCGCCGCCATCAGCATCAGGTTCAGCGACCACGGATTGCTGCCCATGTGGCTGGTTGGGCTGTCGGCGATGCCGAAGAGATAAATCGCCGCCACCGGCAGCAGCCACAGGGTTTCAAACAGCATCCCCGTCTGCGCTTCCACCGCAATCTTCTTACGCACCAGGCCGTAGAAGGCAAAGCTGAACGCCAGACCGAGGGCGATAATTGGCAGCGAGCCGAACGTCCACAGCTGCACCAGCACGCCGCAGAAGGCCAGAATCACCGCCACCCACTGCATCCGGCGGAAGCGCTCACCGAGGAAAATCATCCCCAGCACGATGTTCACCAGCGGGTTAATGAAGTACCCCAGGCTCGCCTCAAGCATGTGATGGTTATTCACTGCCCAGATAAACAGCAGCCAGTTACCGCCAATCAGCACGGCAGAGAGTGCCAGCAGGAAGATCTTCTTCGGGGTCTGCAGCAGCGTTTTGACGCCTGACCACTGACGGCTGAGGCTCATCAGCGCAATCATAAAGAAAAACGACCAGATGACGCGGTGAGTGAGGATCTCATCAGCCGGAACGTAGGCGATTAGCTTGAAGTACGCCGGGGCGATACCCCAAATAAAATAAGCGGCAAGGGCGAGTAAAACGCCCTGCCGCGTCTGTTTAGCATCCATCGGGAAAATCCGTTACAAAAAAGTGAATCAATTTTACCCGATTTTGCCGCCTCAACCCACCATATAAGTGGCGGTTGCGCTGGCGATATAAACCTGTTCTTCGTTGTGTAATTCCACGCGCGCCACGGCAACTTTATTCCCGGCGCGCAGCAGGCTGCTGGTACAGGTGAAGCGGTTTCCGCGCCCCGGGCGAAGATAGTCGACGCGCAAATCAATGGTGCCCATGCGCGCCAGACGCTGGCGAAGTTCGTCTTCGTTGATGGTGTCATGGCGCGTCAGCGTACTGCCCACGCAGACCAGTCCTGCCGCCACGTCCAGCGCGGAGGCAATCACGCCGCCGTGTAAAATACTTTGCGCCCAGTTCCCGACCATCATCGGCTGGTTATTGAAACTCAGCTGGGCAAAGTCTTTCTCGTAACGCTCCAGCTCCAGTCCCAGCGCACGGTTAAACGGCATATGGTAAACAAATATCTCGCCCACGAGTTTTAACACTTCTTCGGCGGTAAGCATGGCTGACATGAGGCATCACATCCTTATTGTTAACGAAATGTTGATTTTATGCCTCAGCAACAAGGAATGCTACTTTCAGAAACGAGGATGCAGCAGTTGTCGCAGAAGTCTGTAGAATGTTCGCCACATAACTATTCAGGTAATTTTACTCTTTTGCAGGAGAACACCACCGATGCGGACGTATCTGGCCTGGTTACTGGCGGCGATTTCGCTGCCCCTCACAGCCTATGCGCAGGAAGCGACAATTAAAGAGGTGCATGATAAGCCTGCCGTGCACGGTAGCATTATCGCGAACCTTCTTCAGGAGCATGACAATCCGTTCACGCTCTATCCGTACGACACCAACTACGTGATTTACACCCAGACCAGCGACCTCAACAAAGAGGCGATAAGCTCCTATAACTGGTCTGATAATGCGCGTAAAGATGAGGTGAAGTTCCAGCTCAGCCTCGCGTTCCCGTTCTGGCGCGGCATTCTGGGGCCGAACTCGGTGCTCGGTGCGTCTTACACGCAGAAGTCCTGGTGGCAGCTCTCTAACAGCGGGGAATCCTCGCCGTTCCGCGAAACCAACTACGAGCCGCAGCTGTTCCTCGGCTTCGCAACGGATTATGAATTCGCCGGCTGGACGCTGCGTGACGTCGAAGTGGGCTTTAACCATGATTCTAACGGCCGTTCCGATCCGACTTCCCGTAGCTGGAACCGCGCCTATACGCGCCTGATGGCGCAGAACGGTAACTGGATGGTGGAGGTGAAGCCGTGGTATGTAGTCGGAAGCACTGATGACAACCCGGACATCACCAAATACATGGGCTACTACCAGCTCAAAGTCGGCTATCAGCTGGGCGATGCCGTACTGAGCGCGAAGGGGCAGTATAACTGGAATACCGGTTACGGCGGCGCGGAAGTGGGCTTAAGCTATCCTATGACGAAGCACGTTCGCATCTATACGCAGGTCTACAGCGGTTACGGCGAGTCGCTTATCGATTACAACTTCAACCAGACCCGCGTCGGCGTGGGCGTGATGCTGAACGATATTCTCTAGGTTGCTCGAATGTTTTTGCGTTAAACGTTGAAGTTTCTCTCTCAGGCGCTGAAAATAGCGCCTGTTTCATTTCAGGCATATGGGGTTAATGTGGCGCAGGCGGAAGTATTGAATCAGGAGTCGCTGGCTAAACAGGTTTTGCATGAAACCTTTGGCTACCAGCAGTTCCGCCCTGGCCAGGAAACCATCATTGAAACGGTGCTGGAAGGCCGTGACTGCCTGGTGGTGATGCCGACCGGCGGCGGTAAATCCCTCTGTTATCAGGTGCCCGCGCTGGTGCTTAACGGCCTGACGGTCGTGGTATCCCCGCTTATTTCGCTAATGAAAGACCAGGTTGACCAACTGCTCGCCAACGGCGTCGCGGCGGCCTGCCTTAACTCGACCCAAACCCGGGAGCAGCAGCAAGAGGTGATGGCCGGGTGCCGCACCGGGCAGATCCGCCTGCTGTATATCGCGCCGGAACGCCTGATGCTGGATAACTTCCTCGACCATCTCGCGCACTGGAATCCGGTTCTGCTGGCGGTGGATGAAGCGCACTGTATCTCCCAGTGGGGACACGATTTCCGCCCGGAATACGCCGCCCTCGGCCAGCTGCGTCAGCGCTTCCCCGAGCTGCCGTTTATGGCGCTTACCGCCACGGCGGATGACACCACGCGCCTGGATATCGTTCGCCTGCTGGGGCTGAACGACCCGTATATTCAGGTCAGCAGCTTCGACCGTCCGAACATCCGCTACATGCTGATGGAAAAATTCAAGCCGCTGGATCAGCTCCTGCGCTACGTCCAGGAGCAGCGCGGCAAGTCCGGCATCATCTACTGCAATAGCCGCGCAAAGGTGGAAGACACCGCTGCGCGTCTGCAAAATCGCGGCTTTAGCGCGGCGGCATACCATGCCGGGTTAGAGAACCACATCCGCGCCGACGTGCAGGAAAAATTCCAGCGCGACGACCTGCAAATCGTCGTCGCGACGGTGGCGTTCGGGATGGGGATCAACAAGCCCAACGTGCGCTTTGTGGTGCACTTCGACATTCCGCGCAATATCGAATCCTACTATCAGGAAACCGGTCGCGCCGGGCGTGACGGTCTGCCTGCAGAAGCGATGCTGTTTTACGATCCGGCCGATATGGCGTGGCTGCGCCGCTGTCTGGAAGAGAAGCCGCAGGGCCAGCTGCAGGATATCGAGCGCCACAAGCTCAACGCGATGGGCGCGTTTGCCGAAGCGCAAACCTGCCGTCGTCTGGTGCTGCTTAACTACTTTGGTGAAGGGCGACAGGAGCCGTGCGGTAACTGCGATATCTGCCTGGATCCCCCAAAACAGTACGATGGCCTGATGGACGCGCGTAAGGCGCTCTCGACCATTTACCGCGTAAACCAGCGCTTCGGGATGGGCTACGTGGTGGAAGTGCTGCGCGGTGCCAACAACCAGCGTATCCGCGACATGGGCCACGACAAGCTGCCTGTCTACGGTATTGGCAAGGACCAGAGCCACGAGCACTGGGTCAGCATTATTCGCCAGCTGATTCACCTCGGCTTTGCCACGCAGAACATTGCTCAGCATTCCGCGCTACAGCTGACCGAAGCGGCGCGTCCGGTGCTGCGCGGTGACGTTGAACTGAAGCTCGCCGTGCCGCGCGTGGTCGCCCTCAAGCCGCGCGTGATGCAGAAATCCTACGGCGGCAACTACGACCGCAAGCTGTTCGCCAAACTGCGCAAGCTGCGTAAGGCCATCGCTGATGAAGAGAACATCCCGCCATACGTGGTGTTCAACGACGCGACGCTCATTGAGATGGCCGAGCAGATGCCGCTCAGCGCCAGCGAAATGCTCAGCGTTAACGGCGTCGGTACGCGCAAGCTGGAGCGCTTCGGTAAAGAGTTTATGGCACTCATCCGTTCCCACGTTGATGGTGATGATGAGGAGTAGTCAGCCGGGCGAAAAAGTGCCAGGATGATGACTCACTGAATTATTTCCCCGCGAGCTAATTATGTTAATGCTATTTCTCACCGTGGCGTTAGTGCACATCGTTGCGCTGATGAGCCCGGGACCTGACTTTTTCTTCGTGTCGCAAACGGCCGTCAGCCGCTCCCGCAAGGAGGCGATGATGGGTGTGCTCGGTATCACCATGGGCGTTATGGTCTGGGCGGCAGTTGCGCTGCTCGGTCTGAACCTGATCCTGGCGAAGATGGCCTGGCTGCATAACATCATTATGGTCGGCGGCGGGCTGTACCTGTGCTGGATGGGTTACCAGATGCTGCGCGGGGCGCTGAAAAAAGAAGAGAAAAAACCGGAAGAGCCAAAGGTCGAGCTGGCAACGGGCGGCCGCAGCTTTGTAAAAGGGCTGCTGACCAACCTGGCGAACCCGAAAGCGATTATCTATTTCGGCTCCGTGTTCTCGCTGTTTGTGGGAGATAGCGTCGGTGCGGGCGCACGCTGGGGCATCTTCCTGCTGATCGTCGTTGAAACCTTTGCCTGGTTTACCATCGTGGCCAGTCTGTTCGCCTTACCGGCGATGCGCCGCGGCTACCAGCGTATTGCGAAGTGGATCGACGGCTTCGCCGGCGCGCTGTTCGCCGGCTTCGGCATTCATCTCATCATTTCTCGCTAAGCATGACGCGCTGACGCAAGCAGCGCGCCAACCAGCATAAACAGCGAACCAAAGACTTTATTCAGGGCCTTCATCTGCTTAGGCCCTTTAATCCACGCCGCAATCCGCTGCGCCAGCGTCGCGTAACCAATCATGACGATAATATCGACGATAATGGTGGTCGCGCCCAGCACTACGTACTGCATCACCTGCGGCTGATGCGGCACGATAAACTGCGGGAACAGCGCGGCGAGGAAAACGATGCTCTTCGGGTTGGTCAGGTTGACGAAAACCGCACGCTTAAACAGATGACCGCGGTTTTGCGTCTGCGCGAGCGTATTCAGGTTAATGGAGCCTGCCGCGCGCCACTGCTGGATGCCGAGCCAAATCAGATAGGCCGCCCCGGCCCATTTCAGCACTTCAAAGGCCAGTACGGAGCGGGAGAACAGGGTGCCCAGACCAATCCCGACCAGCACGATATGAATGCCCAGCCCGGTCTGCAAACCGGCAATGGACGCCGCCGCGCCGCGATAGCCGTGGTTGATGGAGGTGGTCATGGTGTTAATGGCGCCCGAGCCCGGTGAAAGGCTAAGGATGATGGATGTCAGCAGGTAAGCGAACCACCACTCGAAGGTCATTTGAAACTCCCGAATTGTCTGTTTTTATGCCACAATACGCTATTGTTGAGTCATTTTGTGACCGGTTACGAAAAAACGATATTCCTTGGCTTAGGTGAGTAGAAACCCAATGTTTCAGCAGAAAAAGGACTGGGAAACACGAGAAAACGCATTTGCTGCTTTCTCCATGGGGCCGCTGACCGATTTCTGGCGCCAGCGTGAGGAAGATGAGTTTACGGGCGTCGGCGATATTCCAGTACGCTTTGTGCGTTTTCACGACAAGAAAAATGACCGGGTCATTGTGGTCTGCCCCGGACGTATTGAGAGCTACATCAAATACGCCGAACTGGCCTATGACCTGTTCCATCTGGGCTTCGATGTGCTGATTATCGATCACCGCGGGCAGGGGCTGTCAGGGCGACTGTTATCGGATACCCATCGCGGCCACGTGGATAACTTCAGCGATTACGTCGACGATCTCGCCGCGTTCTGGCAGCAGGAGGTCGAGCCAGGCCCCTGGCGGAAGCGCTATATTCTGGCGCACTCAATGGGCGGTGCGATTTCAACGCTGTTTTTACAGCGCCACGCTCACCAGTGCGACGCCATTGCGCTCACCGCGCCGATGTATGGCATCGTCATGCGCTTTCCTGACTGGATGGTACGCCATATTCTCGACTGGGCTGAGGGCCATCAGCGCATTCGGGAAGGCTATGCCATCGGGACGGGACGCTGGCGGGCGCTGCCGTTTGCGATGAACGTGCTGACGCACAGTCGCCAGCGCTATCGTCGTAACCTGCGTTTTTATGCCGATGAGCCCCGCCTGCGCGTGGGTGGCCCGACATATCACTGGGTACGGGAAGGTATCCTTGCCGGTGAGCAGGTGCTGGCTGGTGTCGACAACGACGACACGCCAACACTCCTGATTCAGGCGGAAGAAGAGCGTGTGGTGGATAACCGCATGCATGACCGCTATTGTGAACTGCGCGCTGCCGCCGGTCACCCTTGTGAAGGGGGAAAACCGCTGGTCATTAACGGCGCGTACCATGAGATCCTTTTTGAAAAGGACGCTATGCGCTCAGTCGCGCTCAACGCCATTGTTGAATTTTTCAACAGGCATAATTGATTTTTGTTTTCCACCAGAGGTTGAAATCCCTATGTATCAGGTTGTTGCATCTGATTTAGATGGCACGCTGCTTTCCCCTGACCACACCCTGTCGCCTTACGCGAAAGAGACCCTGAAGCTTCTGACCGCCCGTGGCGTGAACTTCGTATTTGCCACCGGCCGCCACCACGTCGACGTGGGGCAGATCCGCGATAATCTTGAGATCAAATCGTACATGATCACCTCCAACGGTGCGCGTGTGCACGATACCGACGGCAACCTGATCTTTACCCACAACCTGGATCGCGATATTGCCGCCGATCTGTTCGGCGTGGTGCACAACAACCCGGCTATCGTTACGAACGTTTACCGCGACGACGACTGGTTCATGAACCGCCACCGCCCGGATGAGATGCGTTTCTTCAAGGAAGCCGTATTCAACTACTCCCTGTACGAGCCAGGCCTGCTGGAGCCGGAGGGGGTCAGCAAGGTGTTCTTCACCTGCGACAGCCACGAAGAGCTGCTGCCGCTGGAACAGGCGATCAACGCCCGCTGGGGCGATCGCGTCAACGTCAGCTTCTCAACCCTGACCTGTCTGGAAGTGATGGCGGGAGGCGTCTCCAAAGGGCACGCGCTGGAAGCGGTCGCGAAACGTCTGGGCTTCGAGCTGAAAGACTGTATCGCCTTTGGTGACGGCATGAACGATGCTGAAATGCTGTCGATGGCGGGTAAGGGCTGCATCATGCAGAACGCGCATCAGCGTCTGAAAGATCTGCACCCGGAGCTGGAGGTGATTGGTTCTAACGCTGACAACGCGGTACCGAAATACCTGCGCAAGCTGTTCCTTGAATAATCTTCATTTGGTTGTTTATTGCTCAGTTGTCAACTAAAGAGTTCGCTACAATGCCTGTCCTTCTTTCTGAGAGACAAGCATTGTGGCGCTACTCATTATCACCACTATCCTGTGGGCCTTCTCCTTTAGCCTGATTGGCGAATACCTTGCCGGTTCGGTCGACAGCTACTTCTCGGTGCTGATGCGCGTGGGGCTGGCGGCGCTGGTGTTCCTGCCGTTTCTGCGCACGCGCGGGCAGTCGCTGAAAACGATTGTGCTGTATATGCTGGTGGGGGCGATGCAGCTCGGCATCATGTACCTGTTCAGCTTCCGGGCTTACGTCTACCTGTCCGTCTCGGAATTCCTGCTGTTCACCGTGCTAACGCCGCTCTATATCACGCTGATCTACGATTTGCTTAGCAAGCGCCGCCTGCGTTGGGGATATCTGCTGAGCGCGGCGCTGGCGGTGATTGGCGCAGCAATTATTCGCTACGACAAAGTGAGCGATCACTTCTGGACCGGGCTGATGTTCGTCCAGCTCGCCAACATCAGCTTCGCCATCGGCATGGTGGGCTACAAACGCCTGATGGAAACCCGTCCGATGCCGCAGCATAACGCGTTTGCGTGGTTCTACATGGGGGCCGCGATCGTCGCGGTGGCGGCGTGGTTTATGCTGGGTAACCCGCAAAAGCTGCCTACCACCACCGTACAGTGGGGTGTTCTGGTCTGGTTGGGCGTCGTGGCTTCCGGGTTGGGGTACTTCATGTGGAACTACGGCGCGACGCAGGTCGACGCCGGTACGCTCGGGATCATGAACAACGTACATGTTCCTGCAGGGCTGCTGGTCAACCTTGCCATCTGGCAGCAACAGCCGCACTGGCCGAGCTTCCTTATTGGGGGAGCGGTGATCCTGGCTTCGCTGTGGGTCCATCGACGCTGGGTCGCTCCGCGCTCCGCACAAACGGAAGATGGTCGCACGCGTGGTTCCGCGCTGAGCGAATAAACGCCTCCGTAATCGGCTGACGCTGCTCGCCATCGCGCACGGCGGCGTACAGCCGGCTCCACAGTCCTTCACCCAGGGTTTTGGTGACCACCAGGCCCTGGCGTTCAAAACTCTCCACCACCCAGTGCGGCAGCGCCGCGATACCCATGCTGGCCGCTACCATCTGAATCAACAGCAAGGTGTTATCCACGCTTTTCAGCTGCGGGCTAATGCCTGCGGGCTGCAGGAAGTGGCGCCAGATATCCAGACGACTGCGCTGCACCGGGTAAATCAGCAGCGTTTCCGTTGCCAGGTCTTCCGGCGTGATGCGCGTTTTGGTCGCCAGCGGATGGTCCGGTGCCAGCACCAGGCGCACCTCATAATCAAACATCGGCGAATAGTGCAGGCCGCTGCGCGGCAGAATATCGGACGTCATCACCAGATCCAGCTCGCCCTGCTGCAGCGAGGGCTGCGGGTCGAACGTCACGCCGGATTTAAAGTCCATCTCCACCTGCGGCCACTTCTGGCGGAAGTTCTCAAGCGCGGGGGTCAGCCACTGAATACAGCTGTGGCACTCAATGGCGATACGCAGCGTGGTCTGCTGCGGTTCGTTACACGCCTGCAGCGCGCTGGCGATCTGCGGCAGAACCTGATTCGCCAGCTGAAGCAAAATTTCGCCCTGCGGCGTAAAGCGCAGCGGCTGGCTCTTACGCACAAAAAGACGGAAGCCGAGGCGTTGTTCCAGATCGCTGAACTGGTGAGAAAGGGCGGACTGGGTCTGGTGCAGCGTGGCCGCCGCTGCCGCGAGCGATCCGCAGTTCCGCAACGCTTGCAGCGTTTTCAGGTGTTTTATCTCGATCATGAAAGTCCTTCACTTCGCCATGAACATTTTGCGCTTGAGGAATATACAGTACCTGCCAATTATAGAAGTGTAAACATCTGGACGTCTAAATAACGAATTTCACAAGGGGCATACCATGACAATCCGCAATCACACTCTCGGTTTCCCTCGCGTTGGCCTGCGTCGCGAGCTGAAAAAAGCGCAAGAAAGCTACTGGGCGGGGAACGCCACCCGTGAAGAACTGCTGGCGGTGGGGCGCGAGCTGCGCGCCCGTCACTGGGAGCAGCAGAAGCAGGCGGGGATTGACCTGCTGCCGGTGGGCGATTTCGCCTGGTACGACCATGTTCTGACGACCAGCCTGCTGCTTGGCAACGTGCCGGCTCGTCATCAGAACAACGATGGATCGGTAGATATCGATACCCTGTTCCGTATCGGCCGTGGCCGTGCGCCAACGGGTGAGCCAGCGGCAGCGGCGGAAATGACCAAGTGGTTTAACACTAACTATCACTATATGGTGCCGGAGTTCGTAAAAGGTCAGCAGTTCAGGCTGACCTGGACGCAGCTTCTGGATGAAGTGGACGAAGCGCTGGCGCTGGGCCACCAGGTGAAACCCGTACTGTTGGGGCCGGTGACCTATCTGTGGTTGGGGAAAGTCAAAGGCGAGCCGTTTGACCGGCTCAGCCTGCTGAAGGACATTCTGCCGGTCTACAAACAGGTGCTGATTGAACTGGGCAAACGCGGCATTCAGTGGGTGCAAATCGACGAGCCCGCGCTGGTGCTCGAGCTGCCTCAGGTTTGGCTTGATGCTTTCAAACCGGCTTACGATGCACTCAACGGACAGGTGAAGCTGTTGCTTACCACCTACTTTGAAGGTGTGACGCCGAACCTCAGCACCATCACCAGATTGCCGGTGCAGGGTCTGCACGTTGACCTGGTGCACGGCAAAGATGACGTCGCAGAACTGCACAAGCGCCTGCCGGCAGACTGGCTGCTCTCCGCCGGTCTGGTCAACGGCCGTAACGTCTGGCGTGCCGATCTGACCGAGAAATACGCGCAGATCAAGGACATCGTCGGCAAACGTGAGCTGTGGGTGGCCTCGTCCTGCTCCCTGCTGCACAGCCCGATCGATTTGAGCGTGGAAACCCGTCTTGATGCTGAGGTGAAAAGCTGGTTTGCCTTCGCCCTGCAAAAATGTGAAGAGCTGGCGCTGCTGCGCGATGCGCTGAACAGCGGCGACACGGAGGCGATTAACGCATGGAGTGCACCGATCCAGGCACGTCGTCACTCGGCGCGCGTGCATAACCCGGCAGTGGAAAAACGCCTGGCGGCCATCACCGCCCGGGACAGCCAGCGTCAGAGCCCGTATGAAGTCCGTGCCGAAGCCCAGCGCGCCCGGTTCAACCTGCCCGCGTGGCCAACCACCACTATCGGTTCCTTCCCGCAGACCACCGAAATCCGCGGCCTGCGTCTGGACTTCAAAAAGGGAAATCTGGATGCGAATCACTACCGCACCGGGATTGCCGAACACATCAAGCAGGCGATTATCGAGCAGGAGCGGCTGGGGCTGGACGTGCTGGTGCACGGCGAGGCCGAGCGTAACGACATGGTGGAATACTTCGGTGAACACCTGGACGGGTTCGTCTTTACCCAGAACGGCTGGGTGCAAAGCTATGGCTCCCGCTGCGTCAAGCCGCCGGTGGTCATCGGTGACGTCAGCCGTCCGGAGCCGATCACGGTTGAGTGGGCGAAGTACGCCCAGTCCCTGACCGACAAGCCGGTAAAAGGCATGCTCACCGGTCCGGTGACCATTCTTTGCTGGTCCTTCCCGCGTGAGGACGTAACCCGCGAGACCATCGCGAAGCAAATCGCGCTGGCGCTGCGTGATGAAGTGTCGGATCTGGAAGCCGCAGGCATAGGCATCATCCAGATTGACGAACCGGCCCTGCGCGAAGGTCTGCCGCTGCGCCGCAGCGACTGGGATGCCTACCTGAAGTGGGGCGTGGAGGCATTCCGCATCAACGCCGCGGTGGCGAAGGACGACACGCAGATCCACACCCACATGTGTTACTGCGAATTCAACGACATCATGGATTCGATAGCCGCGCTGGACGCTGACGTGATCACCATCGAGACCTCGCGTTCAGACATGGAGCTGCTGGAGTCGTTTGAAGAATTCGACTACCCGAACGAAATCGGTCCGGGGGTGTACGACATCCACTCTCCGAACGTGCCGAGCGTGGAGTGGATTGAGTCGCTGCTGAAAAAAGCGGCCCAGCGCATTCCGGCAGAGCGTCTGTGGGTGAACCCGGACTGCGGCCTGAAAACTCGCGGCTGGCCGGAGACGCGTGCCGCGTTGGCGAACATGGTGAAGGCGGCGCAAAACTTGCGTCAGGCTTGATGATGCGTAGGCCCGGTAAGGCGTAGACGCCACCGGGCTTTTTTTTACGCTTTTTTACCGCCGTACTGGCTGAACCACGCCAGCATTCTCTGCCAGCCGTCTTTGGCTGATTCCGCGTGATAGCTCGGACGATAATCCGCGTTAAACGCGTGCCCGGCATCCGGATACACCACGATCTCCGCCTTCGCATTGGCCGCACGGAGCGCATGGCGCATGGTCTCTACCGAATCCAGCGAAATACCGGTGTCCTGACCGCCATAAAGCCCTAACACAGGCGCATTTAACTCCGTGGCGATATCCACGGGATGTTTCGGTGAATTGAGCGTTTTTTCACCTACCAGTTTACCGTACCAGGCCACAGCGGCTTTAAGCTGCGGGTTATGCGCGGCATACAGCCAGCTGATGCGTCCGCCCCAGCAGAAACCGGTGACCAGCAGACGATGGGGATCGCCCCCGTTGCGCGCCGCCCAGCTGGCGACGTGGTCGAGATCGGCCAGCACCTGCGCGTCCGGGACTTTGCTGACCAGGTTGCTGAGCAAGGTGGGAATATCGCTGTAATCGTTCGGATCGCCCTGGCGAAAGTAGAGCTCTGGCGCAACGGCCAGATAGCCTTCCAGCGCCAGCCGGCGGCAGAGGTCGCGAATGTGTTCGTGAACGCCGAAAATTTCCTGAACCACGATCACGATGGGCAGCGGACCGTCTGCCGATTTTGGTCGTGCGTGGTAAGCAGGCATATTCTCTCCCTGCGAGGGAATAGAGGTCTCACCCGCCGTGATGGCCTCTTCAGACGTTGAGACGATGGTTGAGGCATGCGGGGCCGCAGCAGGTGCAAAACCGGTTTTTTCAGTCATGGCATTCTCCGTACCAATGAGTTAGCGCAAAGGTAAATATAGTCACCAGGTTAACAACTCACAGTGCCTTAAACGGTCTATCTTTTGTGCAGCACCTGACGATATAACTTGTTAATGTGATGTAAATCACCTTTTTATGGAAATTCAATGCAATCATTTTCATTCATGGTGAGATGTGTCACGAAATTATGCTTTCCGCTTCTGTAAAGTACCGTTTTACTTCTTCTGACTAACCGACCCACAGAGGAGTCACCTATGTCTAAGTCTGATGTTTTTCATCTCGGCCTCACTAAAAACGATTTACAAGGGGCTACGCTCGCTATCGTCCCTGGCGATCCGGAGCGTGTGGAAAAGATCGCCGCGCTGATGGATAAGCCGGTTAAGCTGGCAGCCCATCGTGAATTCACCACCTGGCGCGCAGAGCTGGATGGTAAAGCCGTGATCGTGTGTTCTACCGGTATCGGTGGCCCGTCTACGTCTATTGCTGTTGAAGAGCTGGCACAGCTGGGCATTCGTACTTTCCTGCGTATCGGTACGACCGGTGCTATTCAGCCGCACATCAACGTGGGCGACGTGCTGGTCACGACCGCGTCCGTGCGTCTGGATGGCGCAAGCCTGCACTTTGCGCCGATGGAATTCCCGGCAGTAGCAGACTTTGAATGTACCACCGCGCTGGTTGAAGCCGCGAAATCCGTTGGCGCGACCACTCACGTGGGTGTAACCGCTTCGTCCGATACCTTCTATCCCGGTCAGGAGCGTTACGACACCTTCTCTGGCCGCGTGGTAAGCCGCTTCAAAGGCTCTATGGAAGAGTGGCAGTCCATGGGCGTGATGAACTACGAAATGGAATCCGCCACGCTGCTGACCATGTGCGCAAGCCAGGGCCTGCGTGCCGGTATGGTGGCGGGCGTTATCGTCAACCGTACTCAGCAGGAAATCCCGAACGCTGAAACCATGAAGCAGACCGAAAGTCATGCGGTGAAAATCGTGGTTGAAGCCGCGCGTCGCCTGATCTAATCCTCTCCTTTCGAAATCAAAGGCCGACACGTTCGGCCTTTATTTTTTGCGTAGCGCCTCGCAGGAAAACCCTTTCAAACTGGACGTTTATACAGCACAATCTTATTTTGTGCGGGTAATACGTTGATGCAGGGGGCATTGTGGATATCTCAGTCCTGATTTATGCGGTGATTGCGCTGGCGGGCGTGGCGATAGGCTGGCTCATTTCCAGCTATCAGCATGCACAGCAGAAGGCCGATCAGCTGGCTGAACGCGAAGAGATCGTCGCCGAATTAAGCGCGGCAAAGCAGCAGCTTGCGCTGAGTGATCACTGGCGAGAGGAGTGCGAGTTACTCAACAACGAGCTGCGCAACCTGAGAGATATCAACACCTCGCTGGAGGCCGATCTCCGCGAAGTGACCACCCGGCTGGAATCCACTCAACTGCATGCGGAAGATAAAATCCGCCAGATGATCAACAGCGAGCAGCGCCTCAGCGAACAGTTTGAAAACCTCGCGAACCGTATTTTTGAGCACAGCAACCGCCGCGTTGACGAGCAGAACCGCCAGAGCCTGAACAGCCTGCTGACGCCCCTGCGTGAACAGCTGGACGGCTTCCGCCGCCAGGTACAGGACAGCTTTGGTCAGGAAGCCCGAGAGCGGCACACCCTGGCGCATGAAATCCGCAATCTCCAGCAGCTGAATGCCCAGATGGCGCAGGAGGCGGTCAACCTCACCCGCGCGCTTAAAGGGGATAACAAAACCCAGGGCAACTGGGGAGAAGTGGTGCTGACCCGCGTCCTGGAAGCCTCTGGCCTGCGGGAAGGGTATGAATACGAAACCCAGGTGAGTATCGAAAACGATGCCCGCTCGCGAATGCAGCCGGATGTGATTGTGCGGCTGCCGCAGGGCAAAGATGTGGTGATTGACGCCAAAATGACGCTGGTGGCGTATGAGCGTTACTTCAATGCGGAGGATGACTACACCCGAGAATCGGCGCTGCAGGAGCACATTGCCTCGGTGCGTAATCATATTCGCCTGCTCGGCAGGAAAGACTATCAGCAGCTACCGGGGCTGCGCTCGCTGGACTATGTCCTGATGTTTATTCCGGTCGAGCCCGCGTTTCTGCTGGCACTCGACAGGCAGCCTGAACTCATCACCGAAGCGCTTAAAAATAATATTATGCTGGTCAGCCCCACCACGCTGCTGGTGGCCTTACGCACGATTGCGAACCTGTGGCGCTACGAGCACCAGAGCCGCAACGCGCAGCAGATTGCCGACCGCGCCAGCAAGCTGTACGACAAAATGCGCCTCTTCGTGGACGACATGTCCTCAGTCGGGCAGAGCCTGGACCGCGCGCAGGATAACTACCGTCAGGCCATGAAAAAACTCGCCTCCGGACGTGGCAATCTTCTGGCGCAGGCCGAATCATTCCGCAGCCTGGGGGTTGAGGTGAAACGCGAGATTAATCCGGAATTGGTTGAACAGGCTACCGCCCAGGACGACGAGTTTCGCCTGCGTGAAGGGGCGGACGAACAAAAGACAAACAGTGAAGACAACACGTTAGCGGCCGATTTATCACCGAACGACTCCCCGGCGCGTTTCTTTCGCGGTGGTTGAAACGTAGGGCAATTGCGCCCAATCTGTTACACTTCACGAACATTTTACTGATTAGCAGGCTCTGAGATGGTTGACGATTCACAAGACACAACGCACTTTGGCTTTCAGACTGTCGCCAAAGCGCAGAAAGCTGACATGGTGGCCCACGTATTTCATTCCGTGGCGGCGAAGTACGATGTGATGAATGATCTGATGTCGTTCGGCATTCATCGCTTGTGGAAGCGCTTCACTATCGACTGTAGCGGCGTGCGTCGTGGACAAACGGTGCTGGATTTAGCCGGTGGTACGGGCGATTTAACTGCAAAGTTCTCACGTCTTGTGGGCGAAACCGGTCGCGTTGTTCTGGCAGACATTAATGACTCCATGCTCAAAATGGGACGCGAAAAGCTGCGTAACATCGGCGTGGTGGGGAATGTGGAATATGTGCAGGCAAATGCCGAAGCACTGCCGTTCCCGGATAATACCTTTGACTGCATCACGATCTCCTTCGGTCTGCGTAACGTGACCGATAAAGAAAAAGCGCTGCGCTCCATGTATCGCGTGCTGAAGCCGGGTGGACGCCTGCTGGTGCTCGAATTCTCCAAACCGATTATCGAGCCGCTGAGCAAAGCTTACGACGCCTATTCCTTCCACGTGCTGCCGCGCATCGGTGAGCTGGTGGCTAACGACGCGGAAAGCTATCGCTATCTGGCGGAATCTATCCGTATGCACCCGGACCAAGACACCTTAAAAGCCATGATGCAGGATGCTGAATTCGAGAACGTTGAATATTTCAACCTGACGGCGGGTGTCGTCGCGCTGCATCGCGGTTACAAGTTCTGAGTGGAGGTGTCCCGTGCCCTTTAAACCCTTAGTCTCCGCAGGTATCGAAAACGTACTGAATGCCTTTCTCTATCGCGCACCAGCGTTGAAAGCTGCGCGTCAGCGGCTAAACGGGAAGGTATTACGCATTGTTTTAAAAGAGTTCTCGACGCAGCTGGTGCTGGTCTTCAGCGAACGCCAGCTTGACGTTCTGGGGGCGTGGGAAGGTGACGCCGACTGCTCGGTCATCACGCACATGAGCGTGCTGCCAAAACTGCGCGATCGCCAGCAATTAACGGCACTTATCCGCAGCGGTGAGCTGGAAGTGGAAGGCGACATTCAGGTCGTGCAGAACTTCGTTGCGCTTACCGATCTGGCGGAGTTTGATCCGGCAGAGCTGCTCGCGCCGTTTATCGGTGACATTGCCGCGGAAGGCATCGGGAAGGTTCTTCATGGTGGCGCGTCCTTTGCGCGTAAAAGCCTGCTACGTCAGCAACGCTATGCGGCGGAAGTACTGACTGAAGAGTGGCGAATGGCCCCCGGACCGCTGGAAGTGGCATGGTTTGCGGAAGAAACCGCGGCTGTTGAACGTGCGGTTGATGCGTTAACCAAACGGCTGGAAAAACTGGAGGGCAAATGACGCCTGGTGAAATTCGGCGCCTCTACTTCATTATTCGTACCTTTTTGAGCTACGGGCTCGACGAGCTTATCCCTAAAATGCGTATCACGCTGCCGCTTCGTATCTGGCGGCGGATGCTGTTCTGGATGCCTAACCGCCATAAAGGTCAGCCGCTTGGCGAACGCCTGCGCCTGGCGCTGCAGGAGCTTGGCCCGGTATGGATTAAGTTCGGGCAGATGCTGTCGACCCGCCGCGATCTCTTTCCGCCGCACATTGCCGATGAACTGGCGATGCTGCAGGACCGTGTTGCCCCGTTTGACGGGGTGAGGGCGAAGAAACAGATCGAAGAGGCGATGGGTAATCTTCCCGTTGAAACCTGGTTTGACGATTTCGAAATAGAACCGCTGGCGTCGGCTTCTATTGCTCAGGTGCACACTGCGCGTCTGAAAGAAAACGGCAAAGAGGTGGTGATTAAGGTGATCCGCCCGGATATTCTGCCGATCATCAAAGCCGACATGAAGCTGATTTACCGTCTGGCCCGTTGGGTTCCGCGTTTATTACCTGATGGCCGCCGACTGCGCCCGATGGAAGTGGTGCGGGAATATGAAAAAACGCTGATTGATGAGCTAAACCTGCTGCGCGAATCGGCAAACGCTATTCAGCTGCGTCGCAACTTTGAAAACAGCCCGATGCTTTATGTCCCTGAAGTCTATTCTGACTACTGCAGCCAGAACATGATGGTGATGGAGCGTATCTACGGTATTCCGGTTTCGGATGTGGTGGCCCTGGAGAAGCAGGGAACGAACATGAAGCTGTTGGCCGAGCGTGGCGTGCAGGTCTTCTTCACCCAGGTGTTCCGCGACAGCTTTTTCCATGCGGACATGCACCCGGGCAATATCTTCGTGAGCTACGAGCACCCTGAGGATCCGAAGTATATCGGTATCGACTGCGGGATTGTGGGGTCGCTGAATAAAGAAGATAAACGGTATCTGGCCGAGAACTTCATCGCGTTCTTCAACCGCGACTACCGTAAGGTGGCCGAGCTGCACGTCGATTCCGGCTGGGTGCCGCCGGACACCAACGTCGAAGAGTTCGAGTTTGCGATCCGGACCGTTTGCGAACCGATTTTTGAAAAACCGCTGGCGGAAATCTCCTTTGGGCATGTGCTGTTGAACCTGTTCAACACGGCTCGCCGCTTTAATATGGAAGTTCAGCCACAGCTAGTTTTACTTCAGAAAACACTACTTTACGTTGAGGGTGTAGGCCGACAGCTCTATCCTCAGTTAGACTTGTGGAAGACCGCGAAACCCTTCCTGGAATCCTGGATTAAGGATCAGGTTGGCATTCCGGCGCTGGTGCGCTCGCTGAAAGAGAAAGGCCCGTTCTGGATAGAAAAAATGCCTGAAATTCCTGAACTGGTTTATGACAGTTTGCGTCAGAGCAAGAACCTTCAGCACAGCATGGATAAAATCGCTCGCGAACTTCAGTCCAGCCGTGTTCGCCAGGGCCAGTCACGCTATCTCTTTGGGATTGGCGCAACGCTGCTGCTGAGCGGCACGCTGCTGCTGATCAACCGCCCGGAGTGGCAGATGATGCCCGCCTGGCTGATGGCCGCCGGGGTGGTTGTCTGGCTTGCCGGATGGCGAAAAACGCGCTGAGTTTGCGTCGCTATCGACAGGTCGCATACGTATAATGCGACCTGACTTATTAATCATCTATCCCTGAGGAACATGTATGGGTGGTATCAGTATCTGGCAATTGTTGATCATTGCCGTCATCGTCGTGCTGCTGTTTGGCACCAAAAAGCTCGGTTCTATTGGTTCCGATCTGGGCGCGTCTATCAAAGGCTTCAAAAAAGCGATGAGCGATGATGAGAGCAAGCAGGATAAAACCAGCCAGGACGCTGACTTTACTGCTAAATCCATCACCGACAAGCAAGAAGAAGCCAAAAAGGAAGACGCTAAACGCCACGATAAAGAGCAGGTGTAAGTCGTGTTCGACATTGGTTTTAGTGAGCTCCTGCTGGTCTTTGTGATTGGCCTGATCGTGCTGGGGCCTCAGCGTCTGCCGGTGGCAGTGAAAACCGTTGCGGGCTGGGTTCGTGCGCTGAGATCGCTGGCATCGACCGTTCAGAATGAACTGGCCCAGGAGCTTAAGCTGCAGGAATTTCAGGAAAGCCTGAAAAAGGTTGAGAAGGCGAGCATGGATAACCTGACGCCGGAACTGAAAGCGTCAATGGATGAGTTGCGCGAAGCGGCGGAATCCATGAAGCGCTCCTATAGCATCAACGATCCTGAAAAAGCGAGCGACGAAGCGAACACCATCCATAACCCGGTGGTGAAGGGCAGCGAAGAACAGCGTGAGGGCGTCACGCCTGCCAGCGCTGAACATCAGGCTGCTGCGCCTGAACAGACGCCGCAGGAAACCGAAGTGAAAAAACAGGTGCAGCCGGAAAAGCCCGTGGTTAACGCTGCCGAGGCAAAACCCGCCGCGCCCGTTTCCGAATCATCCCCCTCGTCGAGTGATAAAGCGTAAACATGGCTGTAGATGATACTCAACCGCTGATTACGCACCTCATAGAGCTGCGTAAGCGTCTGTTAAACTGCATTATTGCGGTTCTCGTTATTTTTCTATGCCTGGTCTATTTCGCCAACGATATCTACCAGGTGGTTTCTGCGCCGCTGATCAAGCAGATGCCGCTGGGCGCAACGATGATTGCAACAGACGTTGCTTCTCCGTTCTTTACCCCCATCAAGCTGACCTTCTGGGTGTCGTTGATTGCCTCTGCGCCCGTCATTCTGTACCAGGTGTGGGCCTTTGTGGCGCCGGCACTGTATAAGCACGAACGCAAGCTGGTCATTCCGCTGCTGGTATCCAGTTCGCTGCTGTTCTATATCGGCATGGCGTTTGCCTATTTCGTTGTCTTCCCGCTGGCCTTCGGCTTCCTGACGCATACCGCGCCGGAAGGCGTCCAGGTGTCGACGGATATCGCCAGCTATCTTAGCTTTGTGATGGCGCTGTTTATGGCGTTTGGCGTGGCATTCGAAGTGCCGGTGGCCATTGTGCTGCTCTGCTGGGTAGGGGTCACCACGCCGGATGACCTGCGTAAGAAGCGTCCGTATATCCTGGTCGGCGCCTTCGTTGTCGGCATGCTGTTGACCCCGCCGGATGTATTCTCCCAGACGCTGCTGGCCATACCGATGTACTGCCTGTTTGAGGTCGGCGTCTTCTTCTCACGGTTCTACGTGGGTAAAGGGCGTCGGTCGGATGACGAAGACGATACGTCCGACAAGACCACTGAAGAGTAAAACCAGCCGCCCGTCAGGGCGGTTGTTATATGGGGATTCGCATGTTTGATATCGGACTCAACCTGACCAGCTCGCAGTTTGCGAAAGATCGCGATGAAGTGGTTGCGCGCGCGTTTGCCGCCGGGGTGAAAGGACTGCTGCTGACGGGCACCAACCTGCATGAGAGCGAGCAGGCACAGCAGCTGGCGCAACGCTACGAACGCTGTTGGTCTACCGCTGGCGTGCATCCTCACGACAGCAGCCAGTGGACCCCGGAAAGCGGGGAAACCCTGCGCAGGCTGGCGAAGACACCAGAAGTGGTGGCGATTGGCGAATGCGGCCTCGATTTCAACCGTAACTTTTCCACGCCTGAAGAGCAGGAAAAGGCGTTCACTGCCCAGCTTGCGCTGGCGGCAGAGCTTGAAATGCCCGTATTTATGCACTGCCGCGACGCGCATGAGCGTTTCCTGACTCTGCTGGATCCGTGGCTCGAGAAACTGCCCGGCGCGGTGCTGCACTGTTTTACCGGCTCACGGCAGGAGGCGCTGGAGTGCCTGGAGCGCGGGCTTTATCTGGGGATTACCGGCTGGGTTTGCGATGAGCGCCGCGGGCTTGAGCTTCGGGAGCTGCTACCCGCGATCCCGGCTGACCGGTTGCTCCTTGAAACGGATGCGCCCTATCTGCTCCCGCGCGATATGCAACCCAAACCGGCATCGCGACGTAATGAGCCCGCTTATCTGGGGCACATAGTTGAGCGCGTCGCGACGTGGCGCGGAGAGGATCCGCACTGGCTTTCCGCACAGACGGATGACAACGTGCGTAATCTGTTTGGGATAAACGTTTAAAGTTTGCGGAAGTCGGTGTTTTTAACGCTCTGCAGTACCTGCTTGTTCAGCAGATTAAGCAACAGCATAGAGCGCGCTTCCCCGTCCGGCTCGGCAAAAATCGCCTGCAGGCCTTCGAAAGCCCCTTCGGTAATCACGACGCTATCGCCCGTGTAGGGCGTTTCCGGGTCGGTAAGGTCTTCGGGCTGCTGATAAATCGACAGCTGGTGGATGACCGATGAGGGAACCGTCGCAGGGTGAGCGCCAAAGCGAACAAAATGGCTCACGCCGCGCGTGGCGCTGATGGTGGTGGTGTGGATCACCTCAGGGTCGAACTCCACGAACAGGTAGTTCGGGAACAACGGCTCGCTCACGGTTGTGCGCTTCCCGCGCTGCATCTTTTCAAGCGTGATCACGGGCGTCAGGCAATTGACAGACTGACGTTCAAGATGTTCCTGCGCGCGCTGAAGTTGCCCGCGTTTGCAATACAGTAAATACCAGGCCTGCATAATCACTCTTTCCCTTAGTTCGGGGCGCAAGCATATCAAAACCCTGGCGGGATCGCTAAGTTGATTATAATGGGCGAAAATGGGACAGAACGCATAACTTCACGCTAATTTAACAAAATTACAGCATCAAGCAGGCTTACGCCGTATAATGAAGCGCTTACAGAGAGGCCATGATTAACTGCATGAAATACCACGATCTCCGCGACTTCCTGACGCTGCTGGAAAAGCAGGGTGAACTCAAACGTATTACCCTTCCTGTCGATCCTTATCTGGAGATGACAGAAATTGCTGACCGCACCCTGCGTGCCGGTGGCCCCGCATTACTGTTTGAAAATCCGAAAGGGTACGCCATGCCAGTGCTGTGCAACCTGTTTGGTACACCGCGTCGCGTCGCACTGGGGATGGGGCAGGAAGACGTCACGGCCCTGCGCGAAGTCGGTAAGCTGCTGGCGTTTCTTAAAGAGCCGGAGCCGCCGAAAGGCTTCCGCGATCTGTTCGACAAGCTGCCGCAGTTTAAGCAGGTGCTAAACATGCCCACCAAACGCCTGCGCGGCGCGCCGTGCCAGCAGAAGGTGCTGGAAGGCGATGCGGTTGATTTGACTAAAATCCCTATCATGCAGTGCTGGCCGGAAGATGCCGCGCCGCTGATCACCTGGGGACTGACCGTCACGCGCGGTCCGCACAAAGAGCGCCAGAATCTTGGTATTTACCGCCAGCAGTTGATTGGCAAGAATAAGCTCATCATGCGCTGGCTGTCGCATCGCGGCGGCGCGCTCGATTTCCAGGAGTGGTGTGCTGCGCGTCCGGGTGAACGTTTCCCGGTGTCTGTCGCGCTCGGCGCCGATCCGGCCACCATTCTGGGAGCCGTCACGCCCGTACCGGATACGCTCTCGGAATATGCCTTTGCAGGCCTGCTGCGCGGAACGAAAACGGAAGTCGTGAAGTGTATCTCTAACGATCTTGAAGTCCCGGCCAGTGCAGAAATTGTGCTGGAAGGTTACATTGAGCAGGGTGAACTGGCGCCAGAAGGCCCTTACGGCGACCACACCGGCTATTACAACGAAGTGGATAACTTCCCGGTGTTTACCGTGACGCACATTACGCAGCGTGAAGATGCGATTTATCACTCCACGTATACCGGGCGTCCACCGGATGAACCGGCAGTACTGGGCGTGGCGCTGAATGAAGTGTTTGTGCCGATCCTGCAAAAGCAGTTCCCGGAAATTGTTGATTTTTATCTGCCGCCTGAAGGATGCTCGTATCGCCTGGCAGTGGTCACGATGAAGAAGCAGTATCCTGGTCACGCGAAACGCGTGATGATGGGCGTGTGGTCTTTCCTGCGCCAGTTTATGTATACCAAATTTGTTATTGTCTGCGATGATGACGTTAACGCCCGCGACTGGAATGACGTAATCTGGGCCATTACCACGCGAATGGACCCGGCGCGCGATACGGTGTTAGTCGAAAACACGCCGATAGATTACCTGGATTTTGCCTCGCCGGTTTCCGGCCTTGGCTCAAAAATGGGACTGGATGCCACAAATAAATGGCCTGGCGAAACCGATCGTGAATGGGGTCGCCCGATCAAAAAAGATCCTGCTGTGACCGCGCGCATTGATGCGATCTGGGACGAACTGGCCATAATGAATAACGGTAAACCCTGAGCTGACCGTTAAGCCCTATAGACTTCCCGACAGAGAGAGCGAATGACAACCTTAAGCTGTAAAGTGACCTCGGTAGATGCCATCACCGACACCGTATATCGCGTCCGTTTAGTGCCAGAAGCGCCATTCTCTTTCCGCGCGGGTCAGTATCTGATGGTCGTGATGGATGAGCGTGATAAGCGTCCTTTCTCTATGGCCTCAACGCCAGCGGAGCAGGAATTTATTGAGCTTCATATTGGTGCGTCAGAGCTTAACCTGTATGCGATGGCCGTCATGGACCGCATTCTGAAAGAGCGCGAGATCGTGGTGGATATTCCGCACGGCGAGGCATGGCTGCGCGATGACGAAGACCGTCCACTGATCCTGATCGCCGGTGGTACAGGTTTCTCCTACGTGCGCTCCATTCTGCTGACTGCCCTGGCGCGTAACCCGGAACGTGATATCACCATCTACTGGGGCGGCCGCGAAGAGAAGCACCTGTATGACCTGTCCGAACTCGAAGCGCTGAGCGTCACCCATCCTAACCTGCGCATTGAGCCGGTGGTTGAGCAGCCGGAAGAGGGCTGGCGCGGGCGTAGCGGTACGGTACTGACGGCAGTGCTGCAGGATCACGGTACGCTGGCAGGACATGACATCTATATTGCAGGGCGTTTCGAGATGGCGAAAATCGCCCGCGATCTGTTCTGTAACGAACGTGATGCGCGTGAAGACCGCCTCTTTGGCGATGCGTTTGCCTTCATTTAAATAAAAAACCCGCCCCTGACAGGCGGGAAGAACGGCAACTAAACTGTTTCTCTTCGCCAGTGACACGACTGGCGGCGAGGTACCTCTCGTAGGCCGGGAAAGCGCAGCGCCTCCCGGCAAAAGCCCGATGGCGCGATGCTTATCGGGCCTACGTTATAGCCTTACACTCTCTCAAACACCGTCGCGATACCCTGACCCAGACCGATACACATCGTTGCCAGACCAAACTGGGCATCTTTGCGTTCCATCAGGTTGATCAGCGTCGTGCTGATACGCGCCCCGGAACAGCCCAGCGGGTGTCCGAGGGCGATCGCGCCGCCGTTGAGGTTAATCTTCTCGTCGATCTGCTCCATCAGCCCCAGATCTTTAATGCACGGCAGGATCTGCGCGGCGAACGCTTCGTTCATCTCAAACAGATCGATGTCGCTGGCGGTTAAGCCCGCTTTTTTCAGCGCCAGCTTTGAAGCCGGAACCGGGCCGTAGCCCATGATCGACGGATCGCAGCCCACGACCGCCATCGAACGTACCCGAGCACGAGGCGTTAACCCCAGCTCGCGGGCGCGACTTTCGCTCATCACCAGCATCGCGGCGGCGCCGTCGGACAGCGCCGACGAAGTACCTGCCGTGACCGTACCGGTGACGGGGTCAAACGCCGGACGCAGGGTGGAAAGCGCTTCGACGGTGGTTTCCGGGCGAATGACTTCATCGTAGCTGAACTGCTTCAGAACGCCGTCTGCATCGTGGCCGCCGGTCGGGATGATCTCGTTCTTAAAGGCACCGGACTGCGTGGCTGCCCAGGCGCGAGCGTGAGAGCGCGCGGCAAAGGCATCCTGCATTTCGCGGCTGATGCCGTGCAGGCGGGAGAGCATCTCGGCGGTCAGACCCATCATCCCCGCAGCTTTCGCCACGTTGCGGCTCATGCCGGGATGGAAGTCGACCCCGTGACTCATCGGGACGTGACCCATGTGCTCGACGCCGCCCACCAGGCAAGCCTGCGCATCGCCGGTCATGATCATGCGGGCCGCGTCGTGCAGCGCCTGCATTGACGAACCGCACAGGCGGTTGACGGTGACGGCCGGAACCGAATGCGGGATCTCCGCCAGCAGCGACGCGTTGCGGGCGATGTTGAAGCCCTGCTCCAGGGTCTGCTGCACGCAGCCCCAGTAGATATCGTCCAGCGCAGCCGGATCCAGCGCCGGGTTACGCGCCAGCAGGCTACGCATCAGGTGCGCGGAGAGGTCTTCCGCACGCACGTTACGGAACGCGCCGCCTTTTGAACGGCCCATCGGGGTGCGAATCGCATCAACAATGACAACCTTTTCCATTGTGACTCCTTAAGCCGTTTTCAGCTCGCCAACCGGACGGGCTGGCTCAACTGCGGGATAGTAGGGTTCGTTATGGCGCGCTTTGTTACGCAGCCCTTCCGGCACTTCATACAGCGGGCCGAGGTGCTGATACTGCTGGGCCATATCGAGATAGCGGGCGCTGCCGAGCGTGTCCAGCCAGCGGAACGCGCCGCCGTGGAACGGAGGGAAGCCGAGGCCATACACCAGCGCCATGTCGGCTTCTGCCGGGCTGGCGATAATGCCTTCTTCGAGGCAACGCACCACTTCGTTAATCATCGGGATCATCATCCGGGCGATGATTTCATCGTCGGTGAAGTCGCGTTTTGGCTGACTGACGTCGGCCAGCAGGCCATCCACCGCCGGATCTTCTTCTTTCTTCGGTTTGCCTTTGCTGTCTTCTTTATAGCGCCAGAAGCCCAGGCCGTTTTTCTGACCGAAGCGGTTAGCGTCGAACAGCGCGTCAATCGCGTCGCGATAGTCTTTCTGCATGCGCTGCGGGAAACCTGCCGCCATCACCGCCTGGGCGTGGTGGGCGGTATCAATGCCCACAACGTCCAGCAGATACGCCGGGCCCATCGGCCAGCCGAACTGTTTTTCCATCACTTTGTCGATTTTGCGGAAGTCCGCGCCGTCGCGCAGCAGCTGGCTAAAACCGGCGAAGTAAGGGAACAGCACGCGGTTGACGAAGAAGCCCGGGCAGTCGTTAACGACGATCGGCGTTTTGCCCATCTTGCTGGCCCATGCCACCACTTTAGCGATGGTGTCGTCAGAGGTTTTTTCCCCGCGGATCACTTCGACCAGCGGCATACGGTGTACCGGGTTGAAGAAGTGCATACCGCAGAAGTTTTCCGGACGCTTCAGCACGCTCGCCAGTTCGCTGATTGGAATGGTGGAGGTGTTAGAGGCCAGAACGGTACCCGGGCGAACCTTGTCTTCCGTTTCCGCCAGCACCGCTTTTTTCACTTTCGGGTTCTCGACGACGGCTTCGACCACCACGTCGACACGATCGAAACCGCTGTATTCCAGCACGGGCTGAATGGTGGAGATCACGCCTGCGAGCTTCAGTCCGTCAATTTTGCCGCGCTCAAGCTGTTTATTCAGCAGCTTGGCCGCTTCGGTCATGCCCAGCGTCAGGGATTTCTCGTTGATGTCTTTCATCACTACCGGCACGCCTTTCCAGGCAGACTGGTAGGCGATGCCGCCACCCATAATGCCCGCGCCGAGTACCGCCGCATGTTTTGGCGTCTCAACGTTTTTGGTCAGCTGTTTGGCTTTGCCTTTCACGAACTGATCGTTCAGGAAGATACCGACCAGCGCGCGAGCCTCATTGGTGTGCGCCAGCGGGACAAAGCTCTGATTTTCGAGCTTTAGCGCTTCATCGCGCCCGAAACGGGCAGCCGCTTCAATGGTTTTCACCGCCGCGATCGGCGCCGGGTAGTGTTTACCCGCCGTCTGCATCACCATGCCTTTGGCGATGGTGAAGCTCATGGTGGCTTCAATCTTGCTGAGTTTTAACGGTTCCAGCTTCGGCTGGCGTTTGGCCTTCCAGTCGAGCTCGCCGTTAATGGCCTGACGCAGAATGGCGAGTGCGCCTTCAACAAGCTTCTCAGGTTTCACCACGCCGTCGACCAGGCCAATTTTCTGCGCCTGTTCGGCGCCGACGTCTTTACCCGCGGCAATGATCTCCAGCGCGCTGTCGGCGCCCAGCATGCGCGGCATACGGACGGAGCCGCCAAAGCCCGGCATAATGCCCAGCTTGGTTTCCGGCAGGCCGATGCGCAGATCCGGCGTCGCCAGGCGGTAGTCGGTCGCCAGCACGCACTCACAGCCGCCGCCCAGCGCGTAGCCGTTAACGGCGGAAATGGTCGGGACAGGCAGATCTTCCAGACGATTAAAGACGCTATTGGCAAAGTGCAGCCACTGGCTCAGCTGTTCTTCCGGCACCAGGAAGAGCGAAAGGAATTCGGTGATATCGGCACCGACGATAAAGGCCGCTTTGTTCGAGCGCAGCAGCAGCCCTTTTAATTCAGTTTGTTTTTCCAGAACATCCAGCGCCTGGCCAAGACTGGCCACCGTCGCGGTATCAAGCTTATTGACTGAGCCGGGGGCATCGAACACGAGTTCGGCAATGCCATCTTCCAGCCAGTTGAGGTACAGGGTGTCGCCTTTGTAGAGCATGTCAGTCTCCTGAATCCAGCAAGTGGATCTGGTCATACCAGATGAGTCGGAGTGTGGGATTTATGTTAATAAAATGCAAATTACTCATTAAGAAATTGCTGCATTGATCACGGTCGGTGGAAATCACGCAGGCGGAGTGAGGTGTGCTAAGATGCGATGACTTGAGGTCAAAAAACGAAAGGAATAATGATGGACTCACTGGCTTCGCTTTATAAAAATCATATCGTTACCCTACAGGAACGTACCCGCGATGTACTGGCCCGCTTTAAGCTGGATGCGCTGCTGATCCACTCCGGCGAGCTGATGAATACCTTTCTGGATGACCACGCTTATCCGTTCAAGGTGAACCCACAGTTTAAGGCCTGGGTACCAGTGACGCAGGTTCCCAACTGCTGGCTGCTGGTGGATGGTGTGAACAAGCCGAAACTGTGGTTCTACCTGCCGGTCGATTACTGGCACAACGTTGAGCCGCTGCCGACCTCTTTCTGGACGGAGGAAATTGAGGTCATTGCGCTGCCAAAAGCGGACGGCATTGGCGGCCAGCTGCCTGCCGCGCGTGGCAACATCGCTTATATTGGTCCTGTTCCGGAGCGTGCATTAAGCCTGGATATTGCGGCAGACAAGCTCAACCCGAAAGGGGTGCTGGATTACCTCCACTATTACCGCGCGTATAAAACCGACTACGAACTTTACTGCATGCGTGAAGCGCAAAAGACCGCGGTAAACGGTCACCGTGCGGCGCATGAAGCCTTCCAGTCCGGCATGAGCGAGTTCGATATCAACCAGGCGTACCTGACCGCCACCGGTCATCGCGATACCGACGTGCCGTACAGCAACATTGTCGCGCTCAACGAGCACGCGTCCGTCCTGCACTACACCAAACTGGATCACCAGGTTCCTTCAGAAATGCGCAGCTTCCTGCTGGACGCAGGGGCCGAGTACAACGGCTACGCGGCCGATCTGACCCGTACCTGGGCGGCAAATGCGGATACCGATTTTGCACAGCTGATCAAAGACGTGAACGATGAACAGCTGGCGCTGATTGGCACTATGAAGGCGGGAACCAGCTACGTGGACTACCACATCCAGTTCCATCAGCGCATTGCTAAACTGCTGCGTAAGCATCAGATTGTGAAAGACATGAGCGAAGAGGCGATGGTCGAGAACGATCTGACCGGGCCATTTATGCCGCACGGTATCGGCCACCCGCTGGGCCTGCAGGTGCACGACGTTGCGGGCTTTATGCAGGATGATACCGGTACGCACCTGGCGGCACCGTCTAAATATCCTTACCTGCGCTGCACCCGTATTCTGGAGCCGCGCATGGTGTTGACGATTGAACCGGGGATCTACTTTATCGAATCCCTGCTGGCGCCGTGGCGTGAAGGCCAGTTCAGCAAGCACTTCAACTGGGCAAAAATTGACGCGCTGAAGCCGTTTGGCGGCATTCGTATCGAAGATAACGTGGTGATTCACGAAAACGGTATCGAGAATATGACGCGAGACCTGAAGCTGGCCTGATGGAAAGCTGGCTGATACCGGCTGAACCGGTCACCTTTGTTGAGGAAATCAAGAAAAGCCGCTTTATTACGCTGCTGGCGCATACCGACGGCGTAGAGGCGGCAAAAGCGTTTGTCGAGTCCGTCCGGGCTGAGCATCCTGACGCCCGTCACCACTGCGTGGCGTGGGTAGCAGGGCCGCCGGACGATTCGCAGCAGCTGGGGTTTTCCGATGACGGTGAACCGGCGGGCACGGCCGGTAAACCCATGCTCTCGCAGCTGATGGGTAGCGGCGTGGGTGAAATTACCGCCGTGGTGGTGCGCTACTACGGCGGCATCCTGTTAGGTACGGGTGGGCTGGTAAAAGCGTATGGCGGCGGCGTTCAGCAGGCACTGAATATCCTGAAGACCACCCGCAAAACGCCTCTCACCGAATATACTTTGTTATGCGATTACGCCCAGCTCTCGGGTATTGAAGCGCTGCTGAGGCAGTTTAACGGTGTCATCGCACACAGTGAATATCAGGCGATGGTGCAATTACGCGTGGCGCTTCCTCAGGCGGAACTGGCTGCTTTTTCAGCAAAACTGGCTGATTTTAGTCGTGGTTCATTGCAATTGCTGCCGATTGAAGAATAATCCCCACCTCACTTTTGAATACCAAAGGAAGCGGCAGAGATGCATTTTCGTGCCATAACCCGAATCGTTGGACTGCTGGTCATACTCTTTTCCGGGACGATGATTATCCCTGGACTGGTGGCGCTTATCTACCGGGACGGGGCGGGGCGGGCATTTACCCAGACCTTCTTTGTCGCGCTGGCGATCGGCTCCCTGCTGTGGTGGCCGAACCGTCGTCAGAAAGGTGAGCTGAAATCTCGCGAAGGCTTTCTGATTGTGGTCCTGTTCTGGACGGTGTTGGGGAGCGTCGGTTCGCTGCCCTTTATCTTCTCTGAACAGCCTAACCTGAGCATCACGGATGCCTTCTTTGAATCCTTCTCCGGCTTAACGACGACCGGGGCCACGACGCTGGTGGGGCTGGATTCGCTGCCGCACGCGATTCTCTTTTATCGCCAGATGCTGCAGTGGTTCGGCGGTATGGGGATCATCGTCCTGGCGGTGGCCATCCTGCCGATTCTGGGCGTCGGGGGGATGCAGCTCTATCGCGCCGAAATGCCAGGACCGCTGAAAGATAACAAGATGCGGCCGCGTATTGCCGAGACGGCGAAAACCCTGTGGCTGATTTATGTCTTGCTGACGGTAGCCTGTGCGCTGGCGCTATGGTTTGCCGGGATGCCTGCGTTTGATGCTATCGGACACAGTTTTGCGACGATTGCCATCGGCGGGTTCTCCACCCACGATGCCAGCGTGGGCTATTTCGACAGCCCAACGATTAACACTATCATTGCCATTTTCCTGCTGATCTCCGGCTGTAACTACGGCCTGCACTTCTCTTTACTGAGCGGGCGCAGCCTGAAGGTGTACTGGCGTGACCCTGAGTTCCGCATGTTCATTGGGGTCCAGCTGACGCTGGTGATCATCTGTACGCTGGTGCTGTGGTTCCATGATGTCTATAACTCCGCGTTGACCACGCTAAACCAGGCCTTCTTCCAGGTGGTGTCGATGGCGACGACCGCCGGGTTTACCACGGACAGCATCGCCCGTTGGCCGCTGTTCCTGCCGGTGCTTCTGCTCTGTTCCGCGTTTATCGGCGGCTGTGCGGGGTCGACGGGCGGTGGTCTGAAGGTGATCCGTATTCTGCTGCTGTTCAAGCAGGGCAACCGTGAGCTGAAGCGTCTGGTCCACCCCAATGCGGTCTACAGCATTAAGCTGGGGAACCGCGCGCTGCCGGAACGTATCCTCGAAGCGGTGTGGGGATTCTTCTCGGCGTATGCACTGGTCTTTATCGTCAGTATGCTGGCGATTATCGCGACGGGTGTGGATGATTTCTCCGCCTTTGCGTCCGTCGTCGCAACATTGAATAACCTCGGGCCTGGCCTGGGCGTGGTGGCGGATAACTTTGCCAGTATGAACCCGGTCGCGAAATGGATCCTCATCGCCAATATGCTGTTTGGTCGTCTTGAGGTCTTTACGCTGCTGGTGCTGTTCACCCCTACATTCTGGCGCGAGTAAGGAGCCGTTGATGAAAACATTGATTCTTTTCTCTACGCGAGACGGACAAACGCGTGAGATTGCCGCATACCTTGCATCGGAATTAAAAGAGTTGGGTATTTACTCGGATGTGGTGAACCTGAACCGTGCGGAACAGATTGCCTGGCAGGATTACGACCGCGTGGTGATTGGTGCATCTATTCGTTACGGGCATTTCCATCCGGCGCTGGATCGCTTTGTGAAAAAGCACGCGGCTGTGCTCAATAAATTGCCCGGCGCGTTTTACTCGGTCAATCTGGTTGCGCGTAAAGCGGAGAAGCGCACGCCACAGACCAACAGCTACACGCGCAAGTTTTTACTCAGCTCGCCGTGGCAGCCAGACCTGTGCGCCGTTTTTGCCGGCGCGCTGCGCTACCCTCGCTACCGCTGGTATGACCGCTTTATGATCCGTCTAATTATGAAGATGACGGGGGGAGAAACCGATACGCGTAAAGAAGTGGTTTATACCGACTGGTCGCAGGTAGCCAGTTTTGCGCGGGAAATCGCACATTTAACGGGCGATTCGCGACTTAAATAAGCGTTAAGTTTGAAAAGTGAGCGAACGAAAAGTTTTTTGTATTTTGTGCTTGTCACTTCAGAATAACTCCCTATAATGCGCCTCCACTGACACGGAACAACGGCACACACGCCGCCGGGTCAGCAGAGAATAGCGAAAATAAACGCTTGACTCTGAAGCGGGAAAGCGTAATATGCACACCCCG